>CADBSX010000225.1 GCA_902797515.1 uncultured Eubacteriales bacterium
AAAAATATCCCGTCGATATGCTTTTACGTATGGCGGACGTGATCCAAGAGGCGATAGACGAGGTAAGGACCGATGCCGACCTCGACGCGGACGGCAAGGAAAATATGGAAAAGAAATTGCGTTCCGTGAAGATAACGCCGCAATATATGCTTTTAAAACTCAATCTCGTTCAGGATGAAACCGAGAAACTTGAGATAGCGAAAGACTTTTTCGAGAGCGTGGATATTTTAAAACTCACGTATTTCGAGGAAGGAATGATTCCCTCTCACTCTTTCGAGGAAATGAAAAAATCTTACGGTTTATAAGGTAGGTTGTACGATCATGAAAATAAACGGCGAAGAACTGTCCGCGTTTTCGGTCGAAACGCCCGAAAACGCGGGGAGACCTGTAAAGACCGCGGCGGAAGAACTTATTTTTTACGCGGAAAAGGCGGCGGGAGTGAAGATCCCGCTTTCAGGCGGTAAGCACGGGATTTTTTTAGGCACGGGCGCGAATAAGGCAGACCTCGCGAAAATAAGAAAACACGACGGATTTATAATAAAATCATACGGGAAAGATATAGTTATATCAGGAAATACCGACGAGGGAACGCTTTACGGAACGTATTATTTTATCGAAAAGTTTCTCGGCGTCGATTGGCTGTCGGCGGACGCCGAAGTTTACGGCGGAACGAGGGATATCGAAAAAGCCGATATCGTTTACGATTTTTCCGCTTTTATGCGTGTTTGCCACAGCTATGTAGGATACAGTTCCGAGAAGTACAGGGAAAGACAAAGGCTGAATTTTACGGTCGGCGATACCAACGACGTCCCGTCAAAGAGCGGCATAAGAGGACTTAAATTCGCTTTTTACTGGGGATATTTCGGGCATACTTTCGAGGTCCTTCTTCCTTACGAAGAGTATTACGAACGCCATCCCGAATGGTATTCTTTCGCTAAAGGATACGAGGGGCAAAATCACAGGTATCAGATATGTCTTACTAATCCCGACGTTTTAAAGATCGTGACCGAAAGGGCGATAAAATACCTCGACGAACATCCCGACTGCAAAATAATTTCCGTTTCGCAGAACGATAACTGGGGCGATTGGGCGGACAACTATTGCAAATGCGAAAAGTGTTCGGAGATAGCGAAAAAAGAGGGATACAGCGGCGTTATTCTGCAATTCGTGAACAAGGTCGCGAAAGAAATAGCGAAAAAGCATCCCGACGTTAAAGTGCATACTTTCGCGTATAAAGCGACCGAAACTCCGCCGCGGACTTTAAAACCGGAAAAAAACGTGTACGTTCAGTTCTGTCTGCCTCTTCCTTTCGGTTACGCGATAACGGACGACGATCCCGTAAGCGAAAAAGAGAGGAAAAAGGTTGAAAAATGGCTTGAAATAACAGACAGGTTTTTCGTGTGGACGTATAATTGCGAGTTCACCGACTATCTTCCCGCGATAGGGAATTTCAGATCTCTCTATTACAATACCGTTTATTTCCTGAAAAAGGGCTGTTCGGGATTTTTTCAACAGGAAAGAATAGATTTCTATCCATGCGAATTCGTGGAATTAAGGACGTATCTTACGGCTAAACTTTTTCAGAATCCCGACGCGACTTATGAAGAATATCTCGGATATATGCGGAAATTCCTCGTCGGTTATTACGGCAAGGGCGGGGAATATATTATGGAATATATACGCCTTCTCGACGGAAAATACGCCCGAAAGAATATATACGCTCTGACCGAAAGCGAAAGACTTGAATTTTTCGCGGACGGGGATTTTATAAAGAAGGCGGAAAAACTCTATAACAAAGCCGAAAGCCTTGCGGAGACGGCGGAAGAGAAAAAAAGACTCGCCGCGAACCGTTTAAGTCTGGAATATTTCGTAATCGCGAAAAAATATTGCGATAATGATCCGACTTATGCGGAAAGTCGCAAGGATTATCTTGAAAAACTCACATCTTTCGGCGTTAAAAACTGTTCCGAAAACAGGAAGATCCCCGACCTTAAAACTCTCGATTTCGGAAAGAGTCCGTTCGTTTACGCGAAAAAGGACAAGACGGCGACCGTCAGGAACGAATTCGGGGAATATTATTCTTCGGGAGACAAGACGGACGAAAAAGACGATTTCGGCTTTGAATTCGCGGCTAAAAAAGAGGGCGATATTCTCTCTTTGAAAATAGACGTGAAATGCTCGGAAAAATTCCCGAACGACGGCAATATGCTTTCTTGGGAACAGTCGAGCGTGGAGATATTCGTAAGCGAAACCTTCAACAGGACTTTTAAGAAACGGGACGGCGATTTTACCGTAAGGATAAATTCCAACGGCAAATACTGCGTTTTAAACGGCTCTGAAAAAGTCGGGAAGTGTTTTTCGGAAGAAAACGAACGCGGATATAAGATTTACGCGGAGATAATTCTTCCTGAAAACGCGCGGGAGATCGGATTTGAGATCATGGCTCACGATTTCGGCGCGGACGGTAAATACAAATGCACGGCGTACTGGAACGCGGCGAAGTTTTCGCCGGTATCCGATTCGCCTCTATATTATGGAATAATGAAATTTATATAAGAAAAAGAAGGACTTAAAATTATGACTGAAATTGCTGTTTTGGGATTCGGCGCGCGCGGTATGATGTTTTCTAAAATCGCGAAAGCGGAAAATATGAAAGTGGTCGCCGTATGCGACGTCAACGAACAAAGACTCGGACTTGCCGTTCACGATTTAGGCGTCGATCCGAAAATGTGTTTTAGTTCTGCCGAAGAGTTTTTCAGAGCGGGAAAACTCGCCGACGTTCTCGTTTTATCCACTCTCGACGAAACGCATTACGAATATTCTCTCAAAGCG
>CADBSX010000226.1 GCA_902797515.1 uncultured Eubacteriales bacterium
ACAAACGCCTATCACCGTATGCCCTTTTACGAATTCCGCTACTTTTTCCGAATAACAGTTGTCGCCTTTGTACCTGCAATTTTTCCCTAATAAACAGTTGCTTACTAAAATAACCATATTTTTTCCTTTTTATATATTGCCCCTATCCCCCTTCGGGGACTTCCCCCTTTGTTTCTCAAAAGGGGAAGCGAGTTATATTGTTTATTGTTTCGTTTTACTGTCTTTCTCGCCTGCCCTATTGACAATAGTCAATGGGGAAGGTGTCACGAAGTGACGGAAGGGGCTGTCCTTGAGTAAGCAAGATTTCTCTCGCTTTTCCCGCTCTCTTTCTCGCCTGTGGCTCGCTTGGTATGACGAAAAAAGGCAAGAATATTTACTTCGGGAACATTGACAGAATTACAGAAAGGGGGGCGGAGAGCGTTTCCCGAAACGCCTCTTGAAAATATTTTATCACGAACTGAAAAAAATTTCAATAAAACGGTTGACATTATTTTTTTTATATGTTAATATTTTTACGGTCTTTAAGAGCGATACTGCGATATCGACAAGATAAAAATCGAATTTTTGGAAAGGGTATGCCTTGCCGCAGAGCGATTAAAGACTGCGATAAGGTATTTTTTTTGTAAAAAATCCGTTTTTACGACGGAAAAAATAAAAAGGAGAAACTCTTATGCAACTCATTTACGGTGTAAAAGACAGACCGTCGATAGGCAAAACTCTCGTTTTCGCCTTCCAGCAGATGATCGCCATCATGGCGGCGACTCTTCTCGTTCCGCTTCTTATGAGCGGTTTCGCGACGGGCACGGGCGAGACTCTTTCTTTCGATCCGGCGGCGGCGCTCTTCGGCGCGGGCTGCGGCTCGATAGTGTACATTCTGTTCACTAAAAGAAGAAGTCCCGTATTCCTCGGAAGTTCGTTCACCTTCCTCGGCGCTTACGCGTCCGTTATCGGGCACAACTACGGATACTGGGGCGTGCTTATCGGCATAGCGTTCGCAGGGCTCGTGTACGTGGTCATCGCTCTTATCATCAAAGCGGTCGGCTCGGGCTGGATAAACAAACTTATGCCTCCCGTCATCATCGGACCTATCGTCGCCATAATCGGACTTTCCCTCTCGGGAACAGCGACCGGTTGGATGAGCGGAAACGGCGGAGTCGCGGCGAACTGGTACACCGAAATAATATATATAATAATAGGACTTATAACCTTCCTCGTCATCGCGTGGGCGTCCACGAAGGGAACGAAAGGAATGAAACTTATACCGTTCATAATCGGTATCGGCGCGGGATACGTCGTCGCCCTTCTGGTCAGCATAATAGGCTGGTCGGCGAACGTTGACGCTCTCAAGATCATCAACTTCAACCTCTTCAAAGACTGGGCGCAGAACTTCGGTTTCACGAGCATACTCGACTATCCGAAATTCACCTTCCTTAAAGCGATACAACTCGGCGACGCGGCTACGCAGCACATCGACGGCGCGGCTATCGGAAATATCGCGCTCACCTTTATCCCTATAGGAATAGTCGAACTCGCGCAGCACATAGCCGACCACAAGAACCTTTCCAACATAATAGAACAAGACCTTATAACCGATCCGGGACTTGACAACACTCTTCTCGGCGACGGCGTAGGCTCTATCGTAGGCGGTTTCTTCGGCGGCGCGGCGAACACCACGTACGGCGAATCCATCGGATGCGTAGCGATAACCAAGAACGCGTCGATATACTCGATACTCTTCGCGGCGGTCGGATGCGTAATACTCTCCTTCTTCACTCCGTACGTGCTGATAATCAACAGCATACCGAAATGCGTAATGGGCGGCGCGTGCATAGCGATGTACGGTTTCATAGCGGTCAGCGGCTTGCAACTGTTGAGACAGGTAGATCTTTCCGACAACAGAAAACTCTACGTAGTCGCGGCCATACTCGTAGTCGGAATCGGCGGACTTACGCTTAACTTCGGAAGTTACGAAGGCAATCCGATAATCACGTTCACCTCGCTTGCGACCGCGCTTATCGTAGGACTTATAACCAACGTAATAGTAAACAAGATCCCCTCGCTCGACAAAGAAGGCGAACAGGAAAAAGCGGAAACGACGGAAGAACAACCGACGGCGCAGGAATAAAAAACGACTTGAATTTGCGGGGCGATTTCGCCCCGCAAGTTTTACGTATAAAAAAGACGGAAATAAAAAGGAAAGATAAAAATGAATAATTATATGGATAACGTAACGATTTTCGATCACCCGCTCATAAATCACAAAATAACGCACCTGTGCGACGTAAGAACGAACACGAAAGAGTTTCGCGAGATCGTTTCGGAACTCGCGATGCTTATGGGCTACGAGGCTTTTCGCGATATAAAGACGAAAGACGTCGAGATACAGGCGCCCCTCTCGAAATTCATGTCGCCGGTCATTGACGACAAGATAACGATAGTGCCTATTCTCCGCGCGGGGCTCGGCATGGTGGACGGGCTCGTTTCGCTCTTCCCCAACGCGAAAATAGGGCACATAGGGCTCTACCGCGACGAAAAGACGCTCGAACCGCACGAATATTACTGCAAACTTCCCAAAGACACGACCGACGGACAGGTGATAGTCGTCGATCCGGCTCTCGCCACGGGCGGCAGCGCGGCGG
>CADBSX010000227.1 GCA_902797515.1 uncultured Eubacteriales bacterium
ATCCACGCGGGATTCGTCCCGAACGATCCGTTCGCCGAGAAATACGCGGATATGGTCTGCAAGATAAAACTGCTCGCGGAGCGCGCGAAAAACTACGGGCTGAACGTCCTTTTCGAGACGGGCGGCGAAAGTCCGATTACTCTGCTCCGCCTTATACGCGAAGTAAACACGGGCAATCTGTTCGTAAATCTCGACACGGGAAATCTTATAACCTACGGCTACGGAAATCCCTGCGACGCGGTGATGACTCTCGGACAGTATGTGCGGAACGTCCACGCGAAAGACGGACTTCCGCCGACCGATCCGTATAAATTAGGCGAGGAAATGCCGCTCGGAAAAGGCGTCGTGGACTTTAAAAGAGTGTTTTCCCTTCTGAAAGAGCGCGGATACGACCGTTTTATAACGATAGAACGCGAGATAGAGGGGGAAGAACAGGCTCGGGATATTTTATCGGGGCTCGATTATCTTAAAAAAATATTAAAGGAAATATAAAAAGAGGGAAAATCATGAAAAGAAAAGTAGGAATTATCGGTTACGGTTGGGTCGCGGGCGAAAACCACAGATGGTCGTACTCGCAGGCGAAAGACGTCGAGATCGTTGCGGTCTGCGACGTTAAGCAGGACGCTTTACAGCGCGCGAAAAAAGATTTCGGGCTTTCGGACGACAGACTTTTCGACGATTACCGAAAACTTATCGACAGCGGGCTTTGCGATATGGTCGATATCTGCACGCCGAACAGGTTCCACTGCGAACAGGCGAAATACGCTCTGAACGCGGGACTGCCCGTCAGCATCGAAAAGCCTGTCGGCGTAAACAGCCGAGAAGTCAACAAGGTGCGCGCTTTGGCGGAAAAGAAAGGTCTGCCCGTGTTCATCTGTTTTACTTGGCGGCATCTTCCGACTACGAGATACCTCAAAGACGTTATCGACAGCGGCGCGGTAGGCAAGGTGTATCACTGCTATATAAAGTGCATAAAGGAAAGTGGACTTTGGGCGGGAAGGCGGCTCGAATGGCGTTTCCAAAAAGAATACGCGGGCTCCGGCGTTCTCTGCGACCTCGGCTCGCACATGATAGACTTCCTTAACTGGATGAACGAGGACATAGTCGGTCTTTCCGCGAATATGGGAATATTCGTAAAGAAAAGACAGAAACTCGATTCCGACGAGTGGGCGGACGTCACGACGGACGACTACGCCAATATCATTGCCGACCTCAAAAGCGGCGCGACCGCGAATATCGACCTTTCGCGCTGCGCGAAAACCGAAGGTCAGTTGGTGGAATTTATAATCTACGGCGAAAAGGGATATATACGCTATTGCAATTACGTCGGCGAAGGGCTCGAAATCTGTTACGGCAGCAAAGAGGATATAGCGAAGGGAAAAGTCCGCGTCCCGACGCCCGAAAAATACGGCAAAGTCGGAAGTATTTATCAGTCGCAGTCCTTCGTCGATCTTGCGAACGGCAAGAAAGACAACTTCACTTCGACGATAGACGACGGTCTTAAAGCGCAGATGGTTATAGACGCGGCTATTAAAGCGAGCGAAGAAAAACGGTACGTGACCATAGAGGAAATAAGGAACGGATTAAAATGAAAAGAAAACTCGGAATAATCGGATACGGAACGATGGGATCGTGGCACGCCGAAAACGTGCGCGACAGGATAAAGGATCTGGACGTCTCTTTGATTTACGACATAAATCCCGAAAAACTCGAAAAAGCCGAAAAGGACGGTTTTAATACGGCGAAAAGCGCGGAAGAGTTTTTAAAAAGCGACGTCGATCTCGTTCTCGTCGCGACGCCGAACAACTTCCACAAAGATTACTGCGTGCGCGCGCTCGACAGCGGCAAAAACGTCGTATGCGAAAAGCCCGTGTGCCTCGACATGAAAGAGTTGGACGAGATATTCGCGGCGGCGAAACGCAGCGGTAAACTCTTCACCGTGCATTTCAACAGGCGGTGGGACGTCGATTACGACATAGTTAAAAACATCCTTTCGCAAAATCTTATCGGAAAGCCTCATCAGGTGTATTCGAGGTTGTTCTCGAACAGGAACATCCCCGGGGATTGGCGCACGAGGAAGAAATCGGGCGGCGGATTTTTATACGACTGGGGCGTGCATATGATCGATCAGATACTTATGCTCTTCGGCGTTCCCGTTTCCGTTTACGCCGACCTGAAAAAAATCTATCAGCCCGAAGTCGACGATTCGATACGCTTAAACCTCAAATACGAGGGAAATCTGAGCGTCCATATCGTCGCCGACTCGTGGACTTTCATAAACGAGGCGCGCTGGCACCTTTCCGGCGACGACGGCACGGCGATAATCTACGACTGGTTCGGAAAGAAAGGCAAAATCGTTCGGGCGAACGTCAAGACGGTCGATTGGACGCAGGGCTGCGTTTACACCGAGAACGGACTTTCACGCACTATGTGGCCCCGCCCTGAAAAAGAGATATCCGAAACCGACCTTCCGTTAAGCGAAAAAGATCCTCGGTGGGAAGAATTTTACGAGAATATACTCGCGACTTTGGACGGAAAAGCGACGCAGATCGTAACGCACGAACAGATCCGCGCCGCGCTCGCGGTGGTGATGGCTTGTTTCGAGTCCGCCGAAACGCAGAGCGTAGTTAAATTAAGCAAATATCTCGGGGAATAATTATGAAAAAAATAGGTATTATAGATTATTTTATAGACGAGTGGCACTCGAACACTTATCTCGGACTTTTCGAGAGGGCGAACGCCGAACTCGGTCTCGACTATAAACTCGCCTACGGCTATGCCGAGATCGATAAGGAAGGAAGGCTGACCACGAAAGAGTGGTGCGAGAAAAACGGCGTTATACGGTGCGAAACGATCGAAGAACTCTGCGAAAAATCGGACAATATCCTTATCCTCGCGCCCGCAAATCCCGAAACTCACCTTAAATACGCGAAGATCGCCCTTTCCTACGGAAAGACGACGTATATCGACAAGACGTTCGCCCCCGATCTGAAAACGGCGAAAGAGATATTTTCCGTCGCCCGTAAATACGGAACGAAGATATTCACCTCGTCCGCACTTCGGTACGCCGAAGAACTCGACGGCATATCGGGCGTAAAGAGCGCGATAATAACGGGCGGCGGCAGAAGTCTTGAAGAGTACGTCATACACCAGATAGAAATGGCGGTGAAACTGATGAAAGGCGAAAAGCCGAGCGACGTGACCGTGTTCAACAGGATGAAACAATCGACA
>CADBSX010000228.1 GCA_902797515.1 uncultured Eubacteriales bacterium
CCGTTTATTATTATCCCTACTCTGTCGCAGATCTTTTCGACGAGAGAAAAAATGTGAGTGGAAAGGATTATCGTCTTGCCCGCGTTTTTGAGGTCGATAAGAAAATCCGTGACCGTCTTTGCCGTTATTACGTCGAGCCCGTTGGTCGGTTCGTCGAAAATTATTATATCGGGATCGTGCACGATGGATATCGCTATCGACGCTTTCTGTTTCATTCCCGTAGAGAGATCGCCGACCTTTACGTTGGCGAATCTGTCTATCCCGAATTTCGAGAAGAGTTTTCTCTTCCGCTCTTCCGCGACCGACTTTTCCACGCCGTGAAGTTCGCTGAAATAATCGTACAGGTAGTCGGGCGTGAAGAAATCTTCGAGTTTCAGTTCGCTCGTTAAAAAACCTATTTTCGCCCGCACTTTTTCGGGCGAATTTTTCACGCTGTCGCCGCCGACGAACGCGTCGCCCTCGTCGGCTTTTATAAGCGTCGAGATTATGCGGAGCGTAGTCGTCTTTCCCGCGCCGTTCGGACCTAAAAGCCCGTATATCTCGCCTTTATACGCCGAAAACGAAAGCCCGTTCACCGCGACGTTATACTTTCTCGTCGTCTTTTCGCTCTTCTGCTGTTTTCTGCTCAACTTGAAGGTCTTTTTCAGACCTTCCGCCCTTAAAATTTCTTCCATTTGACACTCCCTTTTATACTATATGCGAAAAATCACGGCAGGTTTTCCTCCGCGTCCTTTTCGCCCTTGTCCGATTTGCGCCGTCTTTTCACGCACTCCGACAAGAGATATTCTATCTGCCCGTTGACCGAGCGGAATTCGTCTTCCGCCCACGCCGACAAGTCGTCGTAGAGTTTCTTCGACAGTCTTAAAGGCACTTGTTTTTTATCTTCTTTTTCCGCGTTCATTTAAATTTCCCGCCCCGCGGGCGGCAATTTGCCGCCCGCGGGGAAATAACGGTTTTAGTATATCGAGCCCGAATTCACTATCGGCTGCGCGTCCTTGTTTCCGCAAAGCACTACGAGAAGGTTCGACACCATCGCCGCTTTTCTCTCTTCGTCGAGATCGACTACGCCGTTCGATTTAAGCCTTTCGAGAGCCATTTCGACCATGCCGACCGCCCCGTCAACTATCATTTTTCTCGCGTCGATTATCGCGGACGCCTGCTGGCGTTGCAGCATCACCGCCGCGATCTCCGGCGCGTAAGCGAGATAGGTTATGCGCGCCTCTATTATTTCGAGTCCCGCCTCGTTCACTCTCGACTGTATCTCGTCCTTTATCCTTCCCGCGACGACCTCGCTCGATCCGCGAAGAGATCCTTCGTCCGCCACTCCGTCGCCCGTCGTATCTACGTTCGGCGCAACGTCGTAGGGATATATCCTGACTATATTGCGGAGCGCGCTGTCGCATTGCAGGGAAAGATATTCCTTGTAGTTATTGACGTTGAACGCCGCTTTCGCCGTATCGACCACTTTCCACGTCACCGCGATCCCTATCTCGACGGGATTGCCGAGACAGTCGTTTATCTTCTGGCGGTTATTGCTTAAAGTCATTATTTTAAGCGAAATCTTCTTGTTTATTATTTTGCCTTTGGTATTGAAAGATATTTCGTCGTCGGTCGCGTTTTTGACGTCGCCGCTCTGATTGAGTTTAGTCGTCGCGGCGGGATTTACCGACTGACAAAAAGGATTGACGAAATAAAAGCCCTCGCCCTTTATCGTGCCGATATACTTTCCGAAAAGCGTCAGAACGAGCGCCTCCTGCGGCTTTAAAATGCGGAGTCCTAAAAACGGTATCCAGCCTATACAGAGCCAGATACAGCAGATCACTCCGAGAACGCCGAATGTGACCTCGCCTTCTTCGCCGCCCTCGACCGGCTTTACCTGCGTTATCGCCCCGACCGCCGCCGCGACCAGCAACAAAACCGTCAGAACGAGAACGGGCATGCCTATCTTTCTGTTTTTCAAAACCTTTTCTTCCATAGAAAACTCCTTTGCGATATTTGATATCGTTTTGATATCATAATAATAACACAAACGGAAACCGTTGTCAAACGTTTTTCAAAAAAAAAGTAAAAAATAGCGCGGCAGGGCGGAAAAGTCTTGAAATTTGATTTAAATATTGATATAATAAAAATATTGATATAATAAAACAGAATGTTATACGGACAGGTGTTTTATGAACGGACGTAAAATCAAAAAACGGAAACTCAAAAGGCGGCTATCCCTTCAGGAACAACTCGAAGCGGAAGAAAAGAACAGGGACGAACTCGAAAAGATGATAACCGCTATGGCGTCCGACTATCGAAGCGTTTACCACGTCGATCTCGACGCGAACGACGCGGTTTGCTATCGCGGCGATCCGACCGACGGCGAACAGACGCGGGAAGGGATACACTTCCCCTATCTCGAACGCTTTACGTGGTACGCGGAACACTCCGTCTCGGAAAACTACCGCGGAGATTTCCTGAAATTCATCTCGCCCGACAACATCAGAAAAGAACTTGCCGAAAACGCGATAATCGCCTACCGCTATCTCGCCAAAAGAGGCGGCAGGGAATATTACGAAATGATACGTATGGCGGGCGTAAGACATCCCGAGGACAGAGACGACCACATAGTGCACGCCGTCGGGCTCGGACTTACGGTCATAGACAAGGAAATGCGGGATACGCTCGCGAAAAACAACGCGCTCAAAGTCGCCCTCGCGGCGGCCGAAGAGGCGAATAAGGCGAAAACCATATTCCTGTCGAATATGAGCCACGAAATACGCACGCCTATGAACGCCATAATCGGGCTCGACAGCCTCGCTTTGAGGGACGATACTCTGCCCGCCGAAACCAAAGGCTATCTGAAAAAAATAGGCGAAAGCGCGAAACACCTTTTAAACCTGATAAACGACGTGCTCGATATGAGCCGCATAGAATCGGGGCGCATGATCATAAGAAGAGAGGAATTTTCGTTCCGTTCGATGCTCGGACAGATAAACACGTTAGTGACGTCGCAGTGTTCGGAAAAGGGGCTCGAATACGAGTGCAAAGTGATAGGCGAAACGAACGACTACTATATCGGCGACGATATGAAACTCAAACAGGTCCTGATAAACATTTTGAGCAACGCCATCAAATTTACCGATCCCCCCGGAAAAGTCACTCTTACCGTCGAGAGAACGGCGGTTTACGGCGAGCAATCCGCTCTGCGGTTTTCGGTAAAAGACACGGGAATAGGTATGGATAAGTCGTTTATCCCGAAAATTTTCGACGCGTTCACGCAGGAGGACGGCAGTCGGAACAACAAATACGGCAGTACCGGTCTCGGCATGGCGATAACCAAAAACATAGTGGAACTTATGAACGGCACCGTTTCCGTCGAATCGGAAAAGGGCGTCGGCTCGGAATTTACGGTCGTTCTCACTCTCAAAAACAGCGCGCGGCAAGCGTCGCCCGAAAGTTACGTAAATCCGAAAGAACTGTCCGTGCTTATAATCGACGACGAAGAGATCGCCGCCGAACACGCCCGCGTCGTGCTCGACGAGGCGGGGATCAAAGCCGACGTGTGCTTAAACGGCAAGGACGCGCTCGATATGCTGGAAGTTAAATACGCAAAGCAAGAGCCGTACAGCCTCGTTCTTTTAGACAGAAAAATGCCCGATCCCGACGGGCTTACCGTCGCGAAAAAGATCCGCGAAAAGTACGATAAACAGACCACGACGATAATACTTACCACCTTCAACTGGGAAGACGTCATGGAAAAGGCATTGAACCTCGGCGTGGACGGATTTCTCGCAAAGCCCCTTTCCGCCGCCGACGTTATAACCGAGTTTGAAAAAATAGCGCGGAAAAACGATTCGGCGTCGTCCGGAGTGAAAAAGCGCGCCGATCTTACGGGCAAAAAGATACTGCTCGCGGAAGACATAATAATAAACGCGGAAATAATAGTCAATCTTCTCGAAATGAAGGGGATAGAAACGGACAGAGCCGAGAACGGAAGAGTTGCCGTCGAAAAGTTTTCGGCAAGCCCCGAAAACCTCTACTCCGCCGTCCTTATGGACGTCCGTATGCCCGAAATGGACGGGCTCGAAGCGACCGCCGCGATACGCGCTCTCGACAGAAAAGACGCTAAGACGGTGCCTATAATAGCGATGACCGCGAACGCGTTCGACGAGGACGTGCAGAGGTCTTTGCAGGTCGGTATGAACGCGCATCTTTCAAAGCCCGTCGAGCCCGACAGACTTTACAGGACGCTCGAAGAACTCGTCTGGGAAAACGAAAACAAATGATCGTATTTACAAAAAAACCGCGGCCGCGAGAATTTCTCGCGACCGCGGTTTTTTATATTATATTTTCTTTCGCCGCAGATA
>CADBSX010000229.1 GCA_902797515.1 uncultured Eubacteriales bacterium
ATACCAATGGCAAAAGCGTTTGGTCTCCGTGTAATAACGACTGTATACAGAACAAAAATTATGTCTGCAATGATACGCTCCGTCGATTATATTCTTGCCCGTATAGGCGAGAATAAAATACATATTTTCGATACGAGTTCGGTTTACGGCGGACTTAATTCTTGTAGTATTTTAGAGCCTGTAGTGCAATTATATAAGCAGACGGGCGAAAAAAGGTTTTTAGACTTTGCCGAATATATTATCGCGAGCGGTGGAACGAAAAACGGCGACCTCATAGCTGCCGCTTTCGATAAAAACCTGTTGCCCAGTGAGTTCCCTGAAACTAAAATATATGAAACCATTTCTTTCTTTGAAGGACTATTGGCGTATTACGAAGTTACGGGTGACGAAAAATATCTTAAAGCAGTAACTTCTTTTGTAGAAAAAGTTGAGAAAAACGAAAGCACGGTTTTAGGAAGTTGCGGCTGTATGTGCGAACACTTTGATAACGCGCGCATTACTCAAACTCACGACACGGGGTATCTTACGCAGGAAAATTGCGTTACGGTGTCGTGGATCGGAATTTTAAGTCGGCTGTATAATTCAATTCTTTCGGTAAATTATCAGGATATTATAGAAAGGGCATATTATAACGCGTTCAGGGGAAACATAAACCGTTATTCCATGGATTTGTTTTCTTTTGAAAACGGGCGTTATTATCAGGGACTTCCTTTCTTTTGTTACTCGCCTATGATAGAAGATATGCGCAATAGGCAGATTTCCGGTTTTAAGGAGATAAACGGCAGAGCGTACAGTTGTTGTTCGGCTATCGGAGCTGCCGGGTGCGCGGTTTTGCCGAACAATACCGTTTTTGCAGATGGAAAAGATATTATAATAAATCATTATTTTGATTTTTCGACCTCAATAATAGTCGGCGGCGAGCAAATCACACTTACGGTAAATACGAAATACCCTGCGGACGGTGCGGTAAAACTCGTTATAAACGTCGGAAAACAAACGAAATTCAACTTAAAATTAAGAGTGCCGCATTTCGTCGAATACGCAGTAGTTTCTTTCGGCGGCAATTCGTATAGGGCGGAAAGCGGTTATTTTACCGCTAAAAAATTATGGAAAGACGGCGACGAAGTAATGCTTGATTTGCGGTTTTCCTTCAAAAAAGTATCGTCGGGCGGTAAGGTGGCGTTTTTATACGGACCTTTGACTTTGTGCGCCGACGATGCAAAGAATTTACGAAAGACTCTGCCGGCTGAATATTCCGTAGAAAAAATCCCCGAAGAAGAGAATGAGGCGTGTCGTTTCGCTTTGCTCGGCAAAGGCGGAGAAAAAATGATTTTAACGGATTACGCCTCTTGTGGCAAACGGACACCTTCCAAGATGACCGTCTGGTTTAAGGAGATCAGTAATGTTTGAAGAATTGAGAAACAGAATAGATCTTTTTTGCGCAGAAAAAATAAAAGACAAACGCAAAACGGAAATATTCAAAAATTGTTTTTTCGACACCATAGACAAGGCGTGCCGATTCCAAGATGACGGCAGCGTGTTTGTTATTACGGGAGATATTCCCGCGATGTGGCTCCGTGATTCTACGGCGCAGGTATTACAGTATCTGTATTTTGCGGAAGACGAGGACGTTAAAACACTTATAAAAGGCGTTATTAAACGACAAATTAAATATATAATTACGGATACGTATGCAAACGCTTTTATGCTTGACGGAAACGGAGTAAGCGAATGGGACGGCAGATATATTACAGAACGCTGCGCAAAAATAATATGGGAAAGGAAATTTGAACTCGACTCTCTTTGCTATCCTTTATTTTTGGCGTCAAAATATTATGAAGCGACAGCCGATGACGGCATTTTCAATGACGAGTTTTTATACGGATACGATTATATAATATCAACTTTTAAAATCGAGCAAAAGCACAGCACGTTAAGTTCTTATAAACACAAGTTTTGGAATGAACCGACTTACGTTGGCGACGAGAACAAAAAACGCGGAGATAAAGGTTTGATCTGGTCGGGATATAGACCGAGCGACGATAGGTGTGAGTATAATTATCATATTCCCGACAATATGTTTGTCGTTAGCGTTATGAATAAATTTTGCAAAATTTTCAAAGACGTTCTCCACGACGAAAAAAGAGGGGAAGGATGCGCTTATTTCGTAAAGACCTTGACGCCGCTTATTGAAAAATACGGGATAAAAAAGGTAAAAGGATACGGTAACGTTTATGTGGCCGAAACCGATTGTTTGGGGCATTATAACCTTAACGACGATGCAAATATACCAAG
>CADBSX010000230.1 GCA_902797515.1 uncultured Eubacteriales bacterium
CGGTAAACTCGATTTCGTAACGGTGATAAACGACGGAATGAATTATCTTCCCGACGACGCTTTTGCAAAATCGGTCGGAAAGATATACGCGTCGCTTAAAGACGGCGGTCTGCTTTTTTTCGACGTTTCGTCGGCTTATAAACTTAAAAAAACGATAGGAAACAACGTATTCGCGGAAGATCTCGACGACCTTACGATCCTGTGGTTCAATACTCTTTCGGAAAACAAGGTAAAAATGGACCTGACCTTTTTCGAGAAGAAGGGAAACGTTTACGAAAGGCGTGACGAAACTCACGTCCAGTATATCCGCTCGGCGGAATTCATCAAAGACACTCTCGAAATGGCGGGATTTAAAATAGAAAAGATAAGCGGGCATCTCGGCGAGCGGTTGCGCGAAAATTCGGAACGGATAAATTTTCTCGCGATAAAGGAATAATTTTAATTCGTAATTATGGGCAAGATATATAAAACTCTTATATTCGACGGCAACGTGTCGCTGTCCGTACTCGAAACGACGGACGTCGTGAACGAGGCGATAAAATTTCATAATCTTTCGCCGCTTTGCGCCGCGGGACTCGGAAGGACTCTGACCGCGGTCGCTTTTATGGCGTCTAATTTAAAGGGCAAGGACGAAAGACTGTCTGTCACGATAGACGGAAACGGCGCGGGCGGAAGAATAGTCGCCGCCGCCGACGCCTCTTTGAACGTCAGGGGAACGATAGACCGTCCCGAAGTCGTTTTACCGCTAAAAGCGGACGGAAAACTCGACGTCGGCGGGCTTGTGGGAAACAATGGCAAGATCACCGTCGTAAAAAATCTCGGCTTAAAAGAGCCTTACGTCGGAAGGTGCAATCTCGTAAGCGGCGAGATAGCGGAAGATTTCACCGCTTACTACGCATACAGCGAACAACAGCCTACCGCTATGGCTCTCGGCGTTCTTATAGGCAAAGACGGCTCGTGCGAGGGCGCGGGCGGAGTTGTTTTACAGCCGATGCCCGATTGTCCCGAAGAGGATATAGAAAAAGCCGAAAAACTTATGGAACACTTCGGAAACGTAAGTTATCTTATGAAAGACGGCGGCGCGGAAGAGGTCGTGAAAAAATATTTCGGCGAATACTCTTTTTCTTTCCGCGAGACGAGGTATAAATGCAATTGCGGCAAAGATTACATAGATAAGGTCTTGCTGACCATAGGAAAAGCCGAACTTATCGACACGGCGGAAAAAGAAGGAAAAGTGGAAGTCTGCTGTCAGTTCTGCGATAAAAAATACGTATATAAAAGAGAAGACATAGAAAACTTGTTCGACGGAAAATGAAAGAAAACGTTTTGAAATTCAAAAGACCGGACACGGAAAGCATATACGAACGCGCGAATATAAGTTGCGATAACGGCGACTATGCGAGCGCGCTTTCTTCGCTTGCCTACGAATCGGAAAGACATCCCGAAAACGCCGATATCCACGCGCATATCGCCGATATTTACACCGAACTCGGACTGTTTGAAAACGCCGTTTTTCAGTGGTTCATATACCTTTCGAAGAGCAGAAAAAAGTATTATATCGACGGATACAACGGGCTCGGCGCGAATTATTATTTTTTGGACAACAAAATTCTCGCGGGATATTATTTTAAAAAACAGACCGAGTGCGGAGACGATACCGACTGCGTATACCAGGACGTTTTCGAGGATTATATCGCCGACATGACGGACGACATACGCAATTCTTACCGCGTGGTAAAATCGGGAACGCGCGAAGAAAAGGACGAGGAAATTCTCGGAAAAGCGCAGGACTTAAACGACGATAACGACCATAAGGGCGCGCTCGAAACGCTTGGAGGCATATTGCCCGACAGTCCCGTTTACGCGCGCGCGGCGTCGGAAAAGGCGCGCGCGGAATTTTTCCTCGGCGACGACGCCGCGACGGCGGAATACGCCGAAACCGCGATAGAACACGGGGATAACGATCCTTATACTTACGCGATAGGGCTTTCTTCGCTCGAATGCCTCGGAAGGGAAGAGGACTTCAAAAAATTCTACGGAAAATTCAGAAAAGAGAGATATTCCGAGCCGTCCGACGTATATAAGCAACTCGGCACTATGTGCGATTTCGGCTTTGAAAAGGACGCCGCCGCGCTCGCGGACGAAATTCTTTCCGTAAATCCGAACGACGCGAACGTATGTTTCATAAAGGGCATTTTGTCTTATAACTTCGGCGACAGAAATTCGGCGAGATCCTTTCTTTCAAAGTCTTATATTCTGTCGGGCAGTCCGATAGCGAAGTATTATTCAGCGGAAGTCGCCGCGGGAACGGAAGATAGGTTTCCCGTCGTTTTCGACCTTCCCGAAAGGGAGACCGAAGAGAGATTGAATATAATAAAGTCGATCTTCGAGGAAAACGAGAGCATAGAAAGCTATTCCGAAAAGAGGCTGCTCGACGTCGCCGAGTGGATATTCGCGGGGAATAATCAGTCGTTGCAGACGGTCGTCGGAATACTTTTCATTTTGCGTTCCGACAACGAAAAATTCCTCGGCTTTATTTTGAAACAACTGCTTTCGCCCGTGATATCCGACGAGGTGAAACACAAATTTTTGTCGATGCTTTGCGAAAGGGGATATAACGAGCGCGTTTCGGTGGTTTACTCAAATATATTCAAAAAGGTTAAGATCCCCGCGCCCGAATTCGCGGAAGAGAACGGAAAACTTTTCGGGCAGGCTTTCGCGTTCGCCTTCGGAAGACTCTCTCTCGTCCGCGACGGCGGATTTGAAAAATTCGCAGAAAAAGCGGCGGAATTTCAGAAGGAATTTCTTAAAAAATCTTCGATAGAAAAGATAAAATCCATTCCCGCGCTCGCTTGCGCGATGTATCTTTACTCGGATACAAATTACGTAAAAGAGACGATGAGTTATGGTTTTTTCAGCGCGGACGAAAAAGAGGTGAAAGAACTTTTGCTTTCGGTTATTGACGGCGACCGAGAATAAAGAAGGAAACGGAAATGATAAATTTAGACGAATTATTCGAAAAGTATTTCAGAAATTTTTTAAAAGAAAACGCGGGGAAGTTCACGGAAGAAGAACTTGAAAACAAGGTTTCCGAGATTTACGAAAATTTCGGGAACGAGCCGCTTTCCGAACTGAACGGGAAGTCTCCGAAAGAGTACTTTTCGGCGATGAAAACGGAAGAACTCGTAAAAACGGTCGCGGATTGCGTGAACGGCGGCGTTCCCGTATCCGATTTTCTTTGCGAGGAAATAGTTTCGAGAAAAGACGCCGACGCTTACCTTTCGCGCTTCGTCGGAACAAAATGCGCGGAAGAACTCGCGGTTTATTGCGTAAATCTGCTTTCGGAAATGAATTCCGATATCGCGTTCGACAAATACGTCGATATTTTATCCGACGGCTCGGCGGGCAAAAGCCTTTCCGAAACGGTAACCGAAATTCTTTCCGAAAACGCGGATAAAGTCAAAGAAAAAATACTTTCCCTTTACGGAAAGAGCGAAAAGGCGAAAATATATTACGACGAGATACTTTCCAAAGCGAGCGCGGACGAGAGGATATTCGCGGCGCTTTGCGAAGAGTTTAGAAGCCATCTGAACGAGATTCCCGTGTATTCTTCTTATCTCGCCAAATACGGGGACGACAGGGCGTTACCTCTTTTGTACGAGGCGATAGAGCGAAAGGATATTTCCTATCTCGATTTTAAAGAATTGAAGATAGCGATAGAGGCTCTCGGCGGAGAATACGACGCGGAACGTGATTTTAAAACCGACAGGTTTTACAAAAAACTCAAAGGCAATTAAAAAGTTTTAAATGTAATTAAAAGAGACGCTTTTTCATAAGTTATATTATGTTAAAGCGTCTTTTCGTTTTTCTTTCCTCCGTCATGACGGTATTCGGCAGCATAGTCGGCGCGGGCTTTATTTCGGGGAAAGAGATAAACGCGTTTTTCGGTTCGGATTTTTCGGTCGGAGGCTTATACGCGGCTTTTCTGTTTTTTTCCTTGTTCATTTTCTTTCTGATGCTGCCGAGGGAAGGGAACGGAACGGAGCGCGTTTTATCCGTACTTATATCCGTGTCGAACGTGGTCGTTTCCTCGTGTATGCTCTCGGCGCTTAAAACTCTCTTAAATCCCGTTTTCCGCCTTTCGGAAAATAATTTAATTTTTCCCGTTTTATTTGCGATTTCGGCGTTTTTTATATGCGGAAAAGGCGTTAGGGCGATCTCTCTTTTTTCCCTCGTTTCGATGCCTCTCGTCATAGCGGTCTTACTGCTTATTATAGCGGGCGCGAAAGCGGATAATTCGTTTATAAAAATATCCCCTTACGGCGCGTTCGGCGCGGCGATGCCCGTTTTGTACGTCGGGATAAACTGCGTTCTCTCTTCGTCCGTGATAAGCGATCTCGGAAAAGAAACGGACGTAAAGACGGCGGCGGCGATATCTTTCGCGTCGGCTTTTATAATAGTTCTTTTCGTTTTCCTTCTTCTCCGCGTGTTTATCGGAAACACCGACGAAATGCCCGTTCTTTCCTTTGCGAAAGGCGGCGTTTTCGGTGCGTTTTTCATTTATTTTTCGGTATTTTCGGCGGTGTTTTCAACGCTGCTTTCCTCTTTCTCGTCCGCAATGAAACTGCGCCCCGAAAAGCGCGGAAAAGCGTGGGGCGCGGTGATAGTTTGCGTATGCGTGTTTCTGTCCCGATTTCCGTTTTCGGGAATAGTCGAAAAATTCTATCCCGTAATAGGCGTTTTCGGAACGGCGTATTTTATCGTTCTCGTTTTCTCGTCGTCTTTTTTTCGAGAAGGGCGACGAGCGCGTACATTCCCCCCGCTAAAACGCAGAGAATTACGGTGCTCGCCATCACGAGGTCGAGTTTGAAAACCTGCCCGCCGTAAACGATAAGATAGCCTATTCCTTGTTTCGACGTCAGGTATTCGCCCATGATAGAGCCGATCCAAGCCATGCCGACGTTGATTTTCAGACAGGATATAAAGGACGGAAAAGAGTGAGGAAGTATAAGTTTCGACAGTATCTGGAATTTGTTCGCTCCCATCGACTTCATAAGCATTATTTTTCCTTTTCCGCACGATAAAAAAGCGTTCTGCATCGTGATTATCGTTACGATAAGAGTGATTATCACCGTCATAAACACTATCGATTTAGTACCGCTGCCGAACCATACTATTATTATCGGTCCGAGCGCGATTTTCGGCAGGCTGTTTAAAACGATGACGTAAGGCTCGAATATTTTTCGCAGGTTTTCCGACCACCAGAAAGCGACGGCTATCGCCGTTCCGAGGGCGGTCGCGATCAGAAATCCGACTACGGTTTCGTAAAGAGTAGTTCCGACGTGCATCCACAGATTTCCCGTGACGACGAGATTTTTTACGGTTTTTATTATTCTCGACGGACTGCTCATTAAAAACGAGTCTATCGCGCCGACGGCGGACAGTATTTCCCAGAGCGATATAAACGCCGCGAGAACGAGAAAGCGCATCGCGATTATGAAAAATTTGTTCTTTCTGCGGTTGTTTACGTAAAGCAGATGTTCTTTCGAGTATTTTTCATTTGTTTTCATAGTTCAATTCTCTCCACAATCTCTCGAACCAAGCCGAGAAATCCTTGTTTTCTCTTCTTTTAAGGGGCGAAAGCGTCTTGTCGGTGTCTATGTCGTGAATATTGAGTATTTTCGACGGTCTTTTCGTGAGTACCACTATTCTGTCCGCGACCGATATAGCCTCGGTAATGTCGTGCGTAACGAGTACGGCGGTCTTTTTTTCCTTTTTTATTATCTCGTACACGTCGTCGCAAACGGATATCCGCGTCTGGAAGTCGAGGGCGGAGAACGGCTCGTCGAGAAGAAGAAGGTCGGGCGAGGACGAAAGAGTTCGTATCAGCGCGGCTCTCTGCCGCATACCGCCGGAAAGTTCGGACGGATAAGATCCCCGAAATTCCCAAAGCCCGTATTTTTTAAGTAAAGACCGTACTTTTTCCGAATATTCCGTTCCTTTCAGCCCTTTTATTTCAAGCGGAAGTCTGACGTTCTGTTCTATCGTGAGCCACGGGAAGAGTTCGTCTTTTTGCAGCATATAACCTATACTTCCGTCGGGCTTAACGACCTTTTTCCCGTTTATTCTCACTTCGCCGCCGCTCGGTTTCAAAAGTCCCGCGACGATAGAAAGTATGCTTGTTTTTCCGCATCCCGACGGACCGATTATCGCTATGAATTCGCCGTTTTCGACGCTAAAAGAAATACTTCCTATCGCGGGGATCTCGCCCGACGGCGTATGGTAAGTCAAAGAAATTCTGTCGAGTTCGAGTATTTCGTTCATCGCTCGTATCTCCTTATTTTATCTTTCGCGTAGCGATTTTCAGCCGAAAACCGCTTTATACGTCTTTTCGGCGTAAGTGTTGTCGTTTACGTCTTGGCGTTTGATCTTTCTTTCGAGTTCGCCCGCGTTCGTCATTATTTCCTGCAAGTTGTCGAAAGCTTTGTCGGTCATCGACATATCCGTCATCCACGCGTCGATTTTTTTATAACTTTCGAGCGACTGCGCGACCGAATTGAGCGAAGTGTCCGGAAATTGTTTCAAAAGGCTTTCGGCGACTACCTTATCGTCCGTTTTCTTCATATAATCCATCGCCTTATACATTGCGGTAAGGAATTTTTCCACCGTTTCGGCGTTGTTTTTAATATAGCTTCCGAGCGCGGTGAACGCGGTGTAGGGAACTTCGCCGCTCTCTTCTCCCACGCTTGCGACTATATACCCCTTTCCCGCTCTCTGATATTCGCTCGCGGTAGGCTCGAAGAGAGTGGTGTAGTCGCCCGTCCCCGACTCGAAAGACGGTCCCATAAGATTGAACGCTACGTCGTGATTGAGAGTGACGTTATCTCCGTCGAACAGTCCGTGTTTATTGACGACGTACTCGAAAGTCATAGCGGGAACGCCTCCCGTTCTGCCGGCGATTATCTCTTTTCCTTCGAGGTTTTCCCATTTGAAATCGGGCTCTTCTTTTCTCGAAACGAGGAAAGAGCCGTCCCTTTTGGTCAGTTGCCCGAATACGACGGGGCAGTCTTTTTTGCCTTCGAGGAATACGTAAATCGACGCCTCGACGCCCATAAGTCCTATATCGGCGTTGCCGGAAAGGATCGCGGTCATCGTCTTATCCGCGCCGCCGCCGTTGGTGAGTTCGACGTCGAGACCTTCCGCGGCGAAAAATCCGTTTTCGATCGCGATGTAAAGAGGCGCGTAAAAAATCGAGTGAGTTACTTCGTTAAGTCTTATTTTGGTGTTTTTGCCGTCCGTTTTCGCGCATCCCGCGAAGGGAAAAACGAGAAGAAGGGCGGCGGTTATCACAGATAAAAGTTTTTTCATTTTTGTCTCCCGAAAAAAATTCATATTATATCCTATGAAATAAAACTTTTATTTGTCAACGCCGAGCGGTTTTTTATTGACAATACTTAAAATTTTTATTATAATAAAATAACATAGTAAAATCGGGAATAGTTTTTTATTCTCTTTCAAAGGTCATATACGGTTATGGAAATGTCAAAAACTTACAATCCGTCGGAATTCGAGAAAAGAATTTACGACGAGTGGGAAAAAAACGGATACTTCACTCCGAAGATCGACAAAAACAAGATACCTTTTACGATCGTTATGCCCCCGCCGAACATCACGGGGCAACTCCATATCGGTCACGCTCTCGACGAGACTATCCCCGACAGCATAATAAGGTTCAAGAGAATGCAGGGATACGTGACTTTATGGCTCCCCGGGACCGATCACGCGTCCATCGCGACCGAAGTCAAGATCGTCGATAAACTCAAAGAAGAAGGGCTCACGAAAGCTCAAATAGGCAGAGAAGAGTTTTTAAAGCGCGCTTGGGCATGGAAAGAAAAGTACGGCGGCAGAATAGTCGAACAGCAAAAGAAACTCGGCACTTCCTGCGACTGGACTCGTCTCGCCTTTACGATGGACGAGAAGTGTTCCGCGGCAGTCAAAGAAGTTTTTGTCAATCTCTATAACAAAGGTTTGATTTATCAGGGAAAGAGAATAATAAATTGGTGTCCGTGCTGTAAAACCGCGCTTTCCGACGCGGAAGTCGAATATGCCGAAGAACCGTCGTTCTTCTGGCATTTAAGATACTATTTCAAGGACAGCGACGAATATATCGTAGTTGCGACCACTCGTCCCGAAACGATGCTCGGCGACACCGCCGTCGCGGTCAATCCCGACGACGAAAGGTATAAAGACCTCGTCGGCAAGACGCTGATTCTGCCTATAGTTAACAGGGAGATCCCGATAATCGCGGACGCATACGTCGATAAGGAATTCGGCACGGGCATGGTCAAGATCACTCCCGCACACGATCCTAACGACTTCGAAGTCGGACTTCGTCACGACCTCGACGCCATAAGAGTTATGGACGACGAGGGCAAAATGAACGAAAATGCGGGAAAATACGCGGGGATGGACCGTTACGAGTGCAGAAAAGCCATCGTTGCGGATCTCGAAAGGCTCGGAAACGTCGAGAAGATCGAACCGCACGCGCATAACGTCGGACATTGCTATCGCTGCGGCGACACTGTCGAGCCGATAATTTCCAAACAGTGGTTCGTTAAGATGGAGCCGCTCGCGAAACCGGCTATAACCGCCGTCAAGAGAAAGAGCATAAAATTCAATCCCGAGAGATTTGCCAAAATTTACTATAATTGGATGGAAAATATCAAGGATTGGTGTATTTCCCGTCAACTCTGGTGGGGGCACAGAATTCCCGCGTATTACTGCGAAAACTGCGGTGAAACCGTCGTTTCAAAGGAATTCCCGAAAGTCTGTCCGAAATGCGGATGCGAAAAATTCCGTCAGGACGAAGACGTTCTCGATACGTGGTTTTCTTCCGCGCTCTGGCCGTTTTCCACTCTCGGATATCCGAACGACACCGAGGATCTGAAATATTTCTATCCGACGGACGTTCTCGTCACCGGTTACGACATAATTTTCTTCTGGGTCGCCCGTATGATATTCAGCGGCATAGAGCATATGAAGAGGATACCTTTTAAAGACGTGCTTATCCACGGCATCGTCCGCGATTCGCAGGGCAGAAAAATGAGTAAATCGCTCGGCAACGGCATAGATCCGATTGAGGTTATAGACGAATACGGCGCGGATACGCTCCGGTATTGTCTTATAAACGGAATATCGGCGGGGAGCGACATAAGGTATTCGCAGGAAAAACTCGAAGGATGCAGGAATTATATCAACAAGATATGGAACGCGTCGAGATTCGTGCTTATGAACTGCGAGGGAAGAAAAATAAAGGATATCTCGGAGTGTAAACTTTCGGCTGCGGACAAATGGATAATATCCAAACTCAATTCCGTGATAAGGGAAGTCACGGTAAATATGGAAAAATACGAGATCGGGCTCGCCTGCGCGGCTCTTCAGGATTTCGTATGGTCTGATTTTTGCGATTGGTATATCGAACTTTGCAAGCCCGCGTTATACGGCGACGACGAAAAGAAAAAGGACGACGTCGCGTCGAGCCTTTGTTACGTGCTTATAAACACTCTGAAACTTCTTCATCCGTTCATACCGTTCGTGACCGAAGAGATATATTCTCACGTGCCGACGGCAAAGGGCAGCATAATGGTTTCGGAATTTCCTAAATACGACCTCAAACACGCCTATAAAAAAGAACGGGCGGATATGGGCAAGATAATGGAAATAATAAAGGCGGTAAGGGCGATAAAGACCGAGGCGGGCGCCGCGCCGTCGGCGAAAGTAGATATGTACGTCGTGACGGAAAACAAGAGACCGATCATAAGCAGCGAAACGTATTTCAAACGGCTCGCGAACGTCAACGAAGTGAAATTCGTCGCGGCGAAAGACGAGATAGGCGAAAAAGTCGTTTCCAAGATACTCGGCGGCGCGGAGATATATATCCCGCTCGGCGAACTCGTCGATACGGAAAAGGAAATAGCGAGGCTCAAAGCCGAACTCGAAAAGACCGAAAACGAAATAAAGCGCGCCGAAAGCAAACTCGCAAATCAAGGTTTCGTCGCGAAAGCGCCGAAAGCCCTTATCGACGGCGAAAGAGAAAAATTAGTGAAATTCAACGAGATAAAACAAAAGATTTTAAGCGGGATAAACGAATTGACGAATTGACGGTA
>CADBSX010000231.1 GCA_902797515.1 uncultured Eubacteriales bacterium
GACGCGATGATAGAAGAGAAACTCGAATATTACCGCGAGATATTCCGTCGCGACGGTTTTAAAGGCATCTGGGACAGTTTTTAAAAATTTATATAAAATACAAAGGAGTAAAAAATGTTTAACGAAATTAATCTGAAAAACCTATACTTTGGAAGTTACAAAGGGAAATTTGCAAACGAAATCAAAACCAAAGGCGAGCCTATATTAGAAAAATGGAAAGAATACAGAGAGAAAATATTAAACGGAACGTTGACATTAGACGAATATACAAACAGAAAGCCTAATAATTATCTGTGTAATTTTCTTGAAAACGAATCGCATTTTTTCGGAAGTTCACATACAGGCTCCGCCGCCCATTTTATGGTGAAGTTAAACAGTGACGGAACGTATTCATTGATTAAAGCAGGCGGATTTGAAAAAAACAGCAAAGCCGACAGACCGTCCGCAGAAAGATATTTTAAAGAGTATGTTCTTAAATTATTGCAGGAAATAATTTCTTGTAAAAACTTTAAAGAACTTATCGGTATTACCGAAAGCATAGCATTTAATCAATATCACAGCAAAAATTCTTTATTAAAAATCATATTGTTAGAATCGCTGACGAGAAAGGACGTTGACTTTTATTCGTCTATCTTAACGATATACAAACAAGATACGATCGATAAATTATGTGAAGACTTTGCTTTGAATTCGGTAGGGAACAGAACACAAAAAAGTTACGATATATTGCGGAAAAGCTATGAAATTTTAGGAATAGAAAGCGCAAATAAAAACATCGAAACGGTGTACGAAATATCCGCTATGTTATG
This sequence comes from uncultured Eubacteriales bacterium, assembly GCA_902797515.1. GTDB lineage: Bacteria > Bacillota > Clostridia > Christensenellales > Borkfalkiaceae > UBA10281. Next base: position 810 of record CADBSX010000231.1, read on the forward strand.
GGATAATAGAGAAAAATTGAGACAAGACCAAAATACGGGCGATAAAAGAAAAACAGAAGGAGATAAAGGAGTGACAGAAATGGGAAACACAACGGAGTCGTTGCCGAAAAACATAATCTTATACGGTCCGCCGGGAACGGGCAAAACTTATAACAGCATTATTCGCGCCGTCAACATAATCGAAGGCAAGACATTTTTTGAAAAAGGAAGTAAATTTGAAGAAATTAAAAAAAGATACAACGATTATGTTAAAGAAGGAAAGATCGCTTTCACTACCTTCCATCAGTCTTACGGCTACGAAGAATTTATCGAAGGCATCAAGCCGGTAATCGACGACGAAAACGACGGCGGCGAAATAAAATATAAAGTACAAGACGGCATATTCAAAGAGTTTTGTCTGAAAGCGGAAAAACCTGTTGCAAGAAAAATGGATTTAAAATCTTTCGGAATAAATGAAAATCCGACGTTTTGGAAAGTATCTTTAAACGGAACAGGCGATAACGAAATAAGAAGAGATTGCCTTAACAACGGCTATATCAGGATCGCTTTTGATTCGTATGGTAAAAACGTGACTGACGAAAGCGATTTTACCAAAGAAGGCGGAAGGAACGTTCTGAACGCGTTTATAAGCGGTATGAAAAACGGAGATATCGTGCTTTCGTGTTATTCAAACACTTCGATAGACGCTATCGGCGTTATCGAAGGCGATTACGAATGGCGCGAAGATTTTTCGGAATATAAACGCGTCAGAAAAGTTAAGTGGCTCGTAAAGGGGAAAATACAGGACGTAGATAAACATAACGACAATAAAGCTTTAACACTCGGAACCGTTTATAAATTAAACGATATAGATAAAGACTGGATATACGGATTAATAGAACAGGAAAAGAGTAAAAACGAAAACGTTGAAAAAGAGGAAAGCAAAGACGATCGTCGCGTGTTTATAATCGACGAAATAAACCGCGGGAATATTTCAAAAATTTTCGGCGAGCTTATCACGCTTATCGAAGACACTAAACGCATCGGTCAACAAGAAGAAATGAAAGCGATATTGCCTTATTCCAAAAAAGAATTCGGCGTTCCGGACAACGTTTACATAATAGGAACTATGAATACCGCCGACAGATCAATTGCTCTTATGGATACGGCTTTAAGGCGTCGTTTTGCCTTCGAGGAAATGCCGCCGAAACCGGAATTGCTTAACGCCGATATAGAAGGGATCAACGTCAAAACCGTTCTCGAAACGATAAATAAACGCATAGAGTTTTTATACGACAGAGAACATACGATAGGGCATTCTTTCTTTATGAAACTGAAAGAGGACGGGGCGACAATCGGAAATCTAGCCGATATTTTCAAAAACAAGATCATACCGCTTTTACAGGAATATTTTTACGACGATTATGAAAAGATAAGACTCGTTTTAGGCGATAATCAAAAGGAAGATGAACAATGCCAGTTTATTAAAAGAGTATCGGAAAATTTCGACAAATTGTTCGGAGAGTCGGAATTAAAAGATTCTCTCGAAGACAAAACGACGGTTTATGAAATAAATTCGGCCGCATTTTACAAGAAGGAAAGTTATAACTGTTTATGCGGACAACCGAAAAACGATGAAAACGAGACGATGAACGAGGCCGCCGTAACGACGAACGAAAACGAAAATGAATAAAAAGATCGTCGTCCGCGAATACGAGCCTATTACCGAAAATACCGTTTTTTACGGAAATCACGACGTTAAAATAGGCAAGAAGAACTTTGCGGAAATAAAAAATTTCGTTGAAAAATATAACGAAACATATTATACGGACCAATACGGCGAACTTCGCTCGCGTAAAAGCAAAAACGGCGACGGCGACGACGACGTTTTTACTGTTTTTAAAATCGGAAGAGACGGCGGCGGGGATTACGTTAAAGCGCAAAAATCCGTCGGACTTATACAGTTGAAACACGGATTGAAACTACAGATACTTCCGAAAGTGGATTTTTCCGACGGCGAAGATAAAGACGGTAAAAAAACGGTAAGTA
>CADBSX010000232.1 GCA_902797515.1 uncultured Eubacteriales bacterium
CCTTAAAAAAATAATTCGGCTATCTGTACGGCGTTAGTCGCCGCACCTTTTCTTATCTGATCCCCGCAACACCAAAGCGCGATTCCGTTTTCGTTCGCTATATCTCTTCTTATCCTGCCGACGAACACGAGATCCTGATCGCTCGTGAGTATCGGCATAGGATATAAGCCCTTTTCCGTATCGTCGTAAAGCCGACAGCCTTTTTCAGCCGCTATCGCGTTCTTAACGGCGGCAAGGTCGAGTTTCTCTTCCGTATAGACCGTTACGGATATCGAGTGCGAACGGACTACCGGAACTCTCACGCACGTGCAGGTAACTTTGAGATCGGGAAGTCGCATTATCTTTCTGCCCTCGTTCTGCATTTTCATTTCTTCCGTCGTATAGCCGTTTTCGGTGAAAGAGCCTATTTGCGGAATAACGTTCCCGATTATGCGATGCGGAAACACCTCGCTCTTTATCTCGCCGCCCTCGACCTGCGCGCGCATCTGCTCCGCGAGTTCGACAGGACCGCCCGCGCCCGCGCCGCTCGTCGCCTGATAAGTCGATGCGACCATCGCGGTGATTTTCGAGAGTTTGTTTATCGCGTTCACGGCGACGAAAGTTATTATCGTCGAACAGTTCGGATTCGCTATTATTCCCTTATGTCCGAACGCGTCTTTCGCGTTTATTTCGGGAACGATAAGAGGCACGTCGTCGTTTAATCTGAACGCCGACGAATTGTCGATAAAAAGCGCGCCCGCCTTCACTATATGCGGCGCGAATTTTTTCGCTAGGTCGTTCTTCGTCGCGCCGAGAACTATATCGAGCCCGTCGAACGAGTTTTCCGTCGCTTCTTCAACTTCGATCTCTTTTCCCCGAAACGGAAGTTTATTGCCCGCGCTCCTCGCGCTCGCGAAAAGTCTGAGTTTTCCGACGGGAAAATTCCGCTCCGCAAGGACTTTGAGCATTTCCCTGCCGACGGCGCCCGTCGCGCCCAAAATTCCTACGTTTTTCATAACACACCTCAAATAAGCCTATACAATACGTTTATTGCTTTCGCGCAGTCCGCGTCTTTTACGCCGATGATTATCGAGAGTTCGTCCGCGCCCTGTTCCAACATCTTTATATTTATGCCGTTTTCGCCGAGAGAAGTGAATATCTTCCCCGCTATACCGACGTTATACGCGAGTTTTCTGCCGACTACCGCTATAAGACTGACTTCGCTTTCCGTCTTTACGGAATCGGGCGACGCTTTTTCTTCTATCCTCGTTATCAGTTCGTGGAATTTCTCTTTTAAAGAAGTTTCCGCGACGGTAACGGAAAAGGTGTCTATACTGCTCGAAACGAGTTCGACTTTCACGTTCATTTCCGCGAAAACTCCGAGGACGTCTTTCATAAAGCCGTAATTTTCCGACATGCCCGCCTTCATAAAAGTTATGACCGAAAAATTCTTTTTTCCCGAAATTCCCGTTACGAAATGCGTTTTTCTGTCCGCATCGTCCTCGTTGAAGGTTTCCATAACGAGAGTTCCTTCCGCGAGAGGATCGTTCGTGTTTTTGATATATAGAGGGATATTTTTATCCCTCACGGGGAAAACGGCGTCCTCGTGCAGTACTTCCGCGCCCATGTAAGAGAGTTCGCGCAGTTCCGCGAAAGTGACCTTTTCTATCGGTCTCGGATCTTTCACTATCTTCGGATTTGCCGACAGTATTCCCGAAACGTCCGTCCAGTTTTCGTAAGCGTCCGCGCCTATCGCCGCCGCGACGAGAGAGCCCGTTATATCCGAGCCGCCGCGTGAAAAAGTCTTTATTTTCCCGTCGGGATCGGAGCCGTAAAAGCCGCCTATGACTATTTTTCGGTTTTCTTCCGCTTTTTCCGCTATCGACTTATAAGTCTTTTCCGTATCGACTTTTCCCGAATAGTCGAAAAACACGCAGTCGGCGGCATCGACGAAAGTATAGCCGAGATATTCCGCCATAAGCCGCGCGCAGAAATACTCGCCGCGCGAAACTATATAATCGGTGCTTATTTTCCCGCCGAGTTCGGCGCGAAAACGCGAAAATTCGGACTTTAAATCGAATTTTAAACCGCAGTATTCCTTTATTTCCTCAAATCTCTTCTCTATCTCGCCGATAATATCACCGTAAGGCGCGTTGTATTTTATATGCGCCCTCAAAACGTACAGAAGATCGGTGATCTTCGTATCTCCCGAAAACCTTTTCCCGGGGGCGGACACTATCACGGCGACGCGCGAAGGATCGCTCTTTATTATTTTTCCCGCTTTTTCAAACGCCGATCCGCTCGACACCGACGAGCCGCCGAATTTTACGGTTTTTATCATATTCATTCCTCCACGCCCGCGATAAACGCGTTTTTACCGAGCGTTTCTTCGTAAATTTTATGAATATCCGAAACGCTTATCAGGTCGGTAAATATATACCTTTCGTTTTGCCTTTCCTCTTCCGTCGCGATATACGGGAAAACGGCGGGCGAACTCGTCCTTATATAATACTTTCTCTTTATCCCGTCGTTTTTTACTTCAAAAACTTTCCGTCCGATATGCGAAAATCCCTCGCCTTCCGCGACGCCGACGACGTCCAGAGCGACCGTATCTCCCGTAGGATATTTGCCCGCGCCCTGACCGAAAAACGAAAGTCTGCCCGTGTTTTTGCCGATAAGCGTTATAAGATTTCCGTTTTCCGAAACGCGGGATTCCAAAGACTCCGCTTTAACGAGAGTCGGTTCGACGAACGCCGAAACGCCGCCGATAAGGTCTTTCGCAAAGCCCTTATACCTTATCGAACGTCCTGTCTTTTCCTTTATATAAGCCATATCTTTGAGAGAGACGGCTTTAAGGGAAAAGGTCGGAATATCTTCCGTCTTTATTATCTTTCCGAATCCCGCGGCGACGGAAAGAGCGACTTTTCTCGCGACGTCGTATCCATCGACGTCGGCGGACGGATCTCTCTCCGCGTATCCGAGCGACTGCGCCGTTTTAAGGGCGTCCGAAAACGATATTCCCTTTCTTTCCATCGCGTCGAGTATATAATTCGTCGTGCCGTTCATTATTCCGCAGATTTCGGTTATTTCGTCGGTTTTCGCGCACCGCGAAAGATTGTGTATCCACGGTATTCCGCCGCCCGCGCTCGCCCCGAAACGAACGGATACGCCGTTCTCTTCCGCGAGCGAAACGAGTTCGCCGAAGTACTCCGACATAAGGAACTTATTCGAAGTGACGAAATGTTTTTTCGCTTTCAGAGTTTTCACGGCGAAAGTATGCGCAGGTTCGAGCCCGCCAATTGTTTCGACGACTATTTTTATCTCTTCGTCGGAAATTATCTCGTCGAAGTCGTCCGTTATCCTGTCTTTTATTTCGGGGATTTCTCTTTTTTCGAGTATCTTTTTCACGGTGAAACCGCGCTCTTCCAGAATTTCACGCGTTCCCGAACCGACGACGCCGTGTCCTAAAATGGCTATTTTCATTATTTTTCCTTTGTTTTTCGCAAAAAACGCTTGTTTTTAATTAGAGAATAGTGTATCATATAGTAAAATAAAAATCAAGCGGATTTAATAAAAAATGTTATTTTTCAGTACGAGAAACGAAAATTTGCGCGCGGACGGAGCCGACGCGCTGCTTAACGGAATCGCATCCGACGGCGGTCTGTTCGTCCCCGAAGTTTTTCCGGAACTCGCTTTTAACTCGGATAAACTCGCGGAAACGAAAGACGGAGAGATTTCCGCGGCGATACTTTCCGCGTTCTTTTCGGACAGTCTTTTCAAGGGCGATAAATTCCCCGACGAAAAGTTTTCCGAACTCGTCAAAAAGGCTTACGGCGGAAAATTCGACGGCGGTGATTTCGCGCCCGTAAAAAAGGTCGGCGGGATATTCGTCACCGAACTTTTCCACGGTCCGACCTGCGCTTTCAAGGACGTCGCCCTGCAAATTCTTCCACGTCTTACCGTCGAGGCGAAAAGGGCAAAAGGAACGGACGACAAACTCTTTTTTCTCACCGCGACGAGCGGCGACACGGGCAGCGCGGCTCTCGAAGGCTTTTCGGGCGTCGAAGGCACGGAGGCGATCGTTTTCTATCCCGAACGCGGCACGAGCGAGATACAGAAAAGACAGATGGTCACGGCGAGCGGCGAAAACACTCGCGTTTACGCGGTAAAAGGAAACTTCGACGACGCGCAGAGAGGCGTGAAGGAAATTCTCGGAAAACTCGAAATGCCCGAAAAAGCGAGACTTTCAAGCGCGAATTCCATAAATATAGGACGGCTCGTTCCGCAGATTTCATACTATTTCAAGACTTACCGCGATCTTCTCGTCCGCGGCGAGATAAAGTACGGCGATAAAGTCGATTTTATAGTTCCGACGGGAAATTTCGGGGATATACTCGCGGGATTTTTCGCCGAAAAGGCGGGACTTCCGATCGGAAAACTCGTCTCGGCGTCGAACAGAAACAACGTCATCTCGGATTTTATCAGAACGGGCGTTTACGACGCGAAAAGACGGTTTTATCTTACTTATTCTCCGTCTATGGATATTCTCGTTTCTTCAAATCTCGAAAGACTGCTCTATATCGTCTGCGGCGACGAGAAATGCGCGAAATATATGTCCGACCTTAAAAATTACGGAAAATACGCCGTTTCAAAGGAAGAACTTTCAAAAATAAGAGAGACTTTCTCGGCGGACTTCGCCACGGAAGAAGAAACTCTTACGGCGATAAAGAGAGTTTACGAAAAATACGGTTATCTCACGGACACTCACACCGCGGTCGCTTGGTCGGTTTATGAAAAAGTAAAAAATTCCCTCACAGGAAAAGCGGCGGTCGTTCTTGCCACGGCGTCGCCTTATAAATTTCCGACGAGTATTTTAAAGGCTTTCGGCGAAAAAGAGTCGGACGAAAGAGCGGCGACGGAAAAACTGTTCCGCCTGACGGGCGCGGACGTTCCTGCCCCGCTTAAAAACGTCTGGAATAAGCCGATATATCATAAAAAAGTTATAGAAAAGGAAGAAATGCTTTCCGTGGTTACGGAAGCGATAAGAGAAAGACTATGAAAATAACCGTCAGATCCCCCGCCACTTCCGCCAACCTCGGTTCGGCTTTCGACTGCGCCGGAATAGCCTTCGCGCTTTACAACGAACTTTCATTCGCGCTTTCCGAAAGAACGGAAATATCGGGCTGCGAGGAAAAGTATGCAAACGAGAACAATCTCGCCTGCTCGGCTTTTAAAGCGGTATGCGACAAAGTAAACGTAAAAACGGGCGTAAAAATAGAATTTTTAAAGACGGATATTCCGATAGCGAGAGGGCTCGGCTCGTCCGCGTCGCTTATAACGGCGGGCGCGGTAGCCGCGAACGCGCTTACGGGAAACACGCTCGGAAAAGACGAACTGCTTAAAATTTGCGCGATAACGGAAGGTCATCCCGACAACGTCGCGCCCGCCCTTTTCGGCGGTCTGTGCGTTTCTCTTCTCACCGAAGAAAAGGTCTTTTGCGTTTCGTCGAAACCGTCCGAAAAAATAAAGTTCACCGCCGTTATCCCCGATTTCGCGGTAAAGACGCAGGACGCGCGAAAGGCTCTGCCGTCGGGCGTTCCTTTCAAAGACGCGGTATTCAACGTTTCGCGGGCGGCTCTCGCGTTAAAAGCGTTCGAGAACGGCGATACGGATATGATAAAAGCCGTCGCGGACGACAGACTGCACCAAAGGTACAGGACTCCGCTTTATAAAAACGCGGACGAAGTTATACGCCTCGCGTATTCCGTCGGCGCGGACTGCTATTTCGTCAGCGGCGCCGGACCGACGTTCGTCTTTATTTCGGAAAAAGATATTGCGGAAGAACTGAACGGAAAACTGTACGGCGTTAAAAACGGCTGGAAAGCGTTGTCGCTCGCTCCCGACTTTACGGGAACGAGCGTCGTATAAGAAGCGCGGCGCGGAAAATTTCCGCACCGCGCTTCTTATAATTGCTCAACTGTATTGATTTTCGTCGAGCATTCTTATAAATTCCTTTATAATGAACGGATAGTTATCGACGTCCTTCGATACGACGCTGCCTATATACCTCACGGGCGGCGCGGGCGAAACCTTTATCTCGAAGAGTTCCTTCTTTTCGAGTTGTTCGAGGATATACCGCCTCGGTATGCACGCTATCCCGAATCCGCTCTTCGCCATTTCGGTCAGGAGTTCGACGCTGCTCACCTCGAATTCCGGCGTTACGTGAACGTCCATAGACTCGAAGAACGAATATATCTCCTTGCTCGAAACGGTGGACGTGTCAAGCATAAGTATAGGATTTTCGACGACTTCTTTCAGCGTTATTTCCTTACCGAACAGATCGGCATATTTTTCGGACGCGACGAAAATAACGTCCATTTCGCCCGTCTGCCCCGTAAGAATTATATCCTTGTCGTAAACGGGCAAATTCACGAAACCTATGTCCGCTCTGTTTTCTTTTACCGCGTCAACAGTCTCTTTCGTCGTCGCGTCTTTGAGCATAATTCTGACGTTAGGATACATTTCGTGATACTTTTTGATATAACGCATCAGAAAGTGAGTTATAACGGAGTTCGCCGCGCTTATGCGGAGATTTCCCGTCACGGAATTCTTCATTTCCTTGAATTTAACTTCGGCGTTTTTGAGCATATTGAGCGCGTCCTGCACTATCTCGAACATCTGCTTGCCGCCCGTCTCGGTGAGAACGATACCTCTGCTCTTACGGTCGAAAAGTTTGCCGCCGAGTTGCTCTTCGAGTTTTCTTATCGCCTGCGAGACCGCCGGTTGAGAAATGAACAGTTCTTCCGACGCCTTCGTCAGATTTCCGTATTTCGCCACTATATAAAAAATTCTGTAAAGATCGAGATCCACCATTTTACAAATCTCTCCTTTTTGTCATTTGCCAACGCAGAATTTCCCGAATATCTCGTCTATTATCCTCTCGTTCGCGCTTTCGCCGCTTATCTCGCCGAGGCTGTCCCACGCGTCTTTTATATCGAGCGTACAGAGGTCGGCGGTGTTTCCGCCGAAACTCTCTATCGCGTTTTCAAGGCTCGAAGAAGTCCTTTTCAGCGCGTCGAAATGCCTTTCTTCCGTGAGAAAATCCGCGTTTAAGTCTATCTTGCCGTCGAACGCCTTTTCGGCGAGCGCCCTTTTTAAATCTTCTATGTTTTCGCCGCTCTTCGCGGACACGTACAGGTCGCCCGAAATTCCGTTTTTTTGCGGAATATCCGTCTTATTGACGGCGATGATCCTCGGTTTCCCTTCCGTTTCGGCGAGAACCTCGGCGTCTTCATCGCCGAGTTCTTCGGAACCGTCGAGAATTATAAGGCACACGTCGCTCTCTTTCATTATTTTCCGCGATCTCTCTATGCCGACGCTCTCTATCTCGTCGTCGCTCTCGCGTATCCCCGCCGTGTCGTAGAGGAAAAACCTCACGCCGTCGATATCTATTTCGCCTTCTACCGCGTCCCTCGTCGTTCCCTTTACGGGCGACACTATCGCCTTGTCGTAAGAAAGAAGAGCGTTCAGGATCGAACTCTTGCCCGCGTTCGGCTTTCCGAGTATCGCGACTTTTACTCCCTGTCTTATCTTTCTGCCGGACCTGTAAGAGGAAATTATTCCGTCCGTTTCCCGCTTCACTTCTTTAAGCGTTCCGAGTATCTCGTCGAAGTTGTCCTCGGTCACGCCCTCTTCGGGATAATCTATTCCCGCCTCGATATAGGCGAGCGCGTAAGTCAGCCTGTCCTGCATATTTTTGACTTTCGCGTTGAGTTTTTCGCGGTAAAGATAGTATCCCGCCTTCACTTCGCCGTCGCTCTCGCTGTTTATCATATCTATAAGCCCTTCGCAGGAAGAGAGGCTCATTTTTCCGTTTAAAAACGCGATTTTGGTAAACTCGCCCTTCGTCGCAGGTCTCGCGCCGAGTTCGAAAGTGCGTTTAAGCACTCCCCTCGATATAGCTATGCCGCCGTGACAGTGAAATTCGACCATATCTTCGCCCGTATAACTCTTCGGGGCTTTAAAATATACGCACATACCGAAATCGGTAAACGCGCCGCAGTCGATCTCGCCGACGTACATCTTGTAAGGCTCGAAGTCCGCGACTTTCGTCTTTCCCGTCGGGCGGAACATCTTTTCCGCTATCGAAAGCGGGCTGTCGCCGCTTATTCTTATTATCGCCACGCCGCCGATCCCGGGGGCTGTGGATATCGCAGATATATTTCCCATTTTCAGAACAGATCGTCCGAGCCGTCGCCGTTATCGTCTATATCCTCGCCGCGAGAATACGGATCGGTCGGATCGTCGCTTTTATTTTCTCCGTTTTCGCCGTTTCCGCCCGAATTAAGTTCGGAAAAAGGATCGGCGTCTTTGCCCTGCGAAAATTCCTCGAACGGATCTTCGGGCTTTTCCTCTTTCTGCGGTCTATACGCCCCGCCGTAAACCGCGCGGTATCTTTGCGCCATATATTCGGAATAATCTTTCGGATCTTCTTTTCCGCAAACGAACACGAATATCCCGTAAAAGAGATAAATTCCGAAAAAGAAATACACGAGCGCGGAAACCACCGAATAAACCGTCATCTTCGACGGACGGTAAACTTTGACGTAGTTCGATAAAAGTATCGTCAGAAATACGAGCACCGCGACCGTGAGCACCTGTTCTATAACCGCGAGAAAGTTATAAAGTCCCGTAGGCGAGACCGCGCCGAGTTCGAATATCGGCGAAAACGAACCGGCGGTAAGCGGTTCGCCCGAAAAGAGCGCTTTGAGGGGATTTACCGCGAAAAGCGCGTCGATAATTATCATCACGAGAAAACGCGCGGCGGAAAAGGAAATCGCGAGCCACGAAATAACCGGTTTTTTCGGCTTGTCTTCGGGATATACGGAAAGACTTCCTAAAAGGTAGAGCGCGGCGAACGGAACGAACGCGAGATAAGCGCGTCCTCTTCCCCGCCTTTTCGCCGCCTTGTAAAGCCCGAAACCTCGGAAAAGATAATACGCCGCGAAACCGGCGAAAAATATTCCGAGTTGCAAAGACATAAAAAGCAGGTATCCCGCGGCGGTTAAGCCGTCGTATCCTAATCCCGTCTCGGCGTAGATTTCAGCCATCGCCGAAGATAAAGAGTAAAGAGAATAAAGTATCGAGAAAATCATAAGAGTATTATACCTCGAAAAAATTTAATTATCATAGAAACAAACCGACGACTGCGAAAATTATTCCGACCGCCAGAACCGCTCCGCTTATATACGGATTTGATTTTTTATTGAGCGGAATAAACTTTCCGCGTATAAGAAACAGTCTGCCGTCCGCCGCCGACCTCGGCAGCATTTCCGCCTTTTCGTCGGCAAAAAAGGTCTTTTCTTCGCCGTTTTCCGTTTTCATTACGCAGACTATCGGTCTTTCAAATCTTTTTTTCGGCTTGCCCTCGCGCTCTTTCACGACGTTTTCGACGAGCATCGAACCGAAATACAAAACGCCGAAAATAAGAAACGCTATGCCGATAACTATGCTCGCCGCGTCGGCGACCGTCGCCCTGTATATGCCGAAAGCGGTGCTTTCGAGCGGATTTATCATGGCGGCGAAGATCATCGCGAAGAAGTTGTTGAAAAAGTGCATCAGCGAGCCGAGAACGAAATTCCCCGTCAGCATTACGACCGTTCCTATCGC
>CADBSX010000233.1 GCA_902797515.1 uncultured Eubacteriales bacterium
AATAACGCCCCAAGATAAATCGGGAATATTTCCATACCGAATATCTGCCCTAAAAATCCGCAGAGCGCGGGCATGATCATTATCGAAATGCTCGAAAGCGCGCCGTGAAAGCCGATAAGCGACGGCGAATTTTCTTTGCCGAAACATATCGGCGTAAGATACGTCATATTCGGAAATAACGGTCCGTTGCCTAAACCGACGAGGAAAAATCCCGCCGCGGACAGTATTTCAAAGCCAGAAAACGCTATTATAAGTATCGCCGCGCCGACGAGAAACTGCCCTATAAATATAACGCTTTGCGGGCGCAGTTTTTTCGCGACGAGCCCCGAAATAAATCTGCCGACGGTCATCCCTACGTAATAAAAAGTTATCACTCTCGCCGCCGCGTCCGCGAGAAAACCTTTCTTTTCGACGAGATAGGTCGCGCCCCATACGCCGCAGGTAAACTCTATCGCGCAGGAAGATATAAGGATAAACCAAAATATCTTCGCGCCCTTTATCTTTACTATCTCGCTTATTTTGAGTACTTTATCGGGCTTATATTCTTTCTTTTCTTCGGCGGTGTTCGCCCTCTTCCATAAAGGCAGCGAACAAAGCAGGATAACGGTTATAAAAACCTGAATCGCGAAAGCGATTTTAAAGCCGCCGCGCCAACCGTATTCGCTCTCTAAAACGAGAGAAAGAATATACGGACTGACGGTAACTCCTACGCCGTAAAAACAGTGCAGAAAACTCATTTGACGCGCCGAATAGTGAAGGGCGACGTAGTTATTGAGCGACGAATCTATCGCGCCCGCGCCGAGACCTAAAGGTACGGAAAAAAGAAGGATAAACGCGAAGTTTTCGGAAAAAGCGAAACCGATTATCCCTACCGCCGTAAGCGCGGTGCTTACGAGCGTTATTCCGCCCGCGCCGAATTTCGCGGTCAGTCTCGCGCTCAATAAACTCGACAAAAACGTGCCCGTAAAAACTATTACGGAAACGAAACTTTCAAACGAAAACGGAAGGTCTAATTCCGCGTATATTTTCGGCCAAGCCGTTCCGACGAGCGAATCGGGAATACCGAGCCCGATAAACGCAACGTATATTACGATAAGAAGTAAAAAAGTCATTTTTGCAAAACAAAGTCAAATCCGAGTTCGACGAATAATATAAACGGGGGCTTTTAAGCCCCCGCTTGCATTTGTATGCCCGAACCTCGCCTTTTCTTTCGTCCGTTTCGGAATAATAAAGGCAGGTCCTGAATAACGAGAAAAATATCAGTCGAACTTTTCCCTGTGCTCGTTATAAGTGGTGTGAAGAAGTTCGTGCGCCCTGTGCGAGTTCGGCTCGCCGAGATAATCCTTGTATAACTGTATTATCTGCGGATTGTTATGCGAACATCTCTCTTTCTTCATAGTGTCCTCTTTATAAAGCGCCTGCGCTCTCTTTTCTTTGTAAGTGTCGAGTATGTCCGCGCCTTCGTTCGGAAGGAAACAGGGCTTTACGTACGGCTGTCCGCCGCCCGCGATACATCCGCCCGGGCAGCCCATTATCTCTATGAATTGATATTCGCTCTTGCCTTCTCTTATTTTATCGAGCAGAACTTTCGCGTTCTTCATTCCGTGCGCGACGGCGACTTTCACGGTCTTGCCCGCAAATTCGTAAGTCGCCTCTTTTATTCCCTCGAAACCTCTTACCGCGGTGAGTTCGACGTGTTCGAGTTCCTTGCCCGTGAGAGCGTGAGCCGCGGTACGGAGAGCCGCCTCCATAACGCCGCCCGTGACGCCGAATATGACGCCCGCGCCCGTATAGTCGCCGACTATGTCGTTATCGAATTCCTCGTCGGGAAGTTTCGTAAACGTTATGCCCGAACGCCTTATAAGTTTGCCGAGTTCCCTCGTGGTTATTACGGCGTCAACGTCGCAAAGTCCGTCTTTGTTCTTCATTTCCGGTCTTTGCCTTTCGTATTTCTTCGCGGTGCAAGGCATCACGGAAACGACGAACATATCTTTCGGATCTATGCCGTTCTTCTCGCAGTAATAACTTTTCAGTATCGCGCCGAACATTTCGTGCGGGGACTTGCAGGAAGAAAGATGCGGGATCATATCGGGATAATTGTATTCGCAGTAGTTTATCCAGCCCGGAGAACACGAAGTTATCATAGGAAGCACGCCGCCGTTTTTGATCCTGCCTAAAAGTTCGGTCGCCTCTTCCATAATGGTGAGATCCGCGCCGAAGTTGGTGTCGAATACCTTTTTAAAGCCGAGGCGTTTAAGCGCCGCGACCATTTTGCCCGTAGCGAGAGTTCCGATAGGCATACCGAATTCTTCGCCGATAGCCGCTCTCACCGCGGGAGCGGTCTGTACGACCACGTATTTGCCCGCTTTCATAGCCGCGTCTATCTTGTCTATATCGGAAACTTCCATAAGCGCGCCCGTAGGACATACGCTTACGCACTGACCGCAGAGGATACAGGGAGAGTTCGCGAAACTTCTGTTCTCGGCGGGAGCGACGATGGTATTGAAACCGCGCCTCTCGAAACCGAGGATGCCGAGACCGTGAGCGTTCTTGCACCTTTCGATACATCTTCCGCAAAGCACGCACTTCGACGTGTCTCTCTTTATCGAAGGAGTGAGCATATCGACGGTGGTCGGCGTTTTCGCGCCTTCGTACATGCCTTCTCTCGCGCCGGTAAGCTGCGCCACGTGCAAAAGTTCGCACTTGCCGTTCTTATCGCACTGCTGGCAGTTTTTGTTGTGGTTGGAAAGAAGAAGTTCGACCGACGTTCTTCTCGCGGCTACTGCTTTCGGCGAAGAAATGGTTATTTCCATACCTTCCGCGACGGGATAAACGCAGGACGCGACGAGACCTCTCGCGCCCGTAGCCTCTACAAGACAAACGCGGCACGAGGCTTTGGAACACTCGCCATGATTGAACGCGCAAAGGGACGGGATCTCGAATCCGCACTCTTTCGCCGCGTCGAGAATAGTCATGCCCGCTTCTACCTGAAAGGGAATTCCCTCTATTTTTATATTGACTTTCGACATATTATCTCTCCTCAATTACTTCTTTTCGATCGCGCCGAATCTGCATGACGCCATACACATACCGCACTTTATGCACTTCGACTGGTCGATCACGAACGGTTCTTTTCCGACTACGCCGCTGATCGCGCCGACGGGACACTGCCTCGCGCAAAGACTGCACTTTCTGCACTTGTCCGGCTGTATCTCGTAATGCATAAGATTTTTACACACGTGCGCGGGACATCTCTTTTCCACGATGTGCGCGACGTATTCGTCTCTGAAATGCGCGAGAGTGGAAAGTATCGGATTCGGAGCGGTCTGACCGAGACCGCAGAGCGAGTTGGTACGAACGTTCACCGCGAGTTCTTCGAGCGCGGCGAGGTCGTCCATAGTCGCCTTTCCTTCCGTTATCTTCGTTAAAAGTTCGAGCATCCTCTTCGTGCCGATACGGCAGGGCGAGCATTTTCCGCAGGATTCGTCGCAGATGAATTCCATATAGAATTTCGCGACGTCAACCATACAGTTGTCCTCGTCCATAACTATCGCGCCGCCCGAGCCCATCATCGAGCCCTTCGCGATAAGATTGTCGTAATCTATCTGCGCGTCGAGGTCGTCTTTCGTAAGGCATCCGCCCGAAGGTCCGCCCGTCTGGATCGCTTTGAACTGCTTTCCGTTCGGAACGCCGCCGCCGATATCGTAGATAAGTTCGCGGAGAGTGGTTCCCATAGGAACTTCGACGAGACCGACGTTGTTTATTTTTCCGCCGAGCGCGAAAACTTTCGTGCCCTTCGACTTCTCGGTGCCGTATTTGGTGAACGCCGCCGCGCCTTCCCTTAAAATATACGGAACGGTCGCGAGAGTTTCGACGTTATTTATAATGGACGGTTTCTGCCATAATCCCTTTATCGCAGGGAACGGCGGACGGGGACGGGGCATACCTCTCTGACCTTCTATCGAGTTGAGAAGAGCCGTTTCTTCGCCGCAGACGAACGCGCCCGCGCCGAGCCTTATATGTACTCTGAACGAAAAATCCGTGCCGAGTATGTTGTCGCCTATAAAGCCCGCCTCTTCGGCTTGCTTTATGGCTATTTTAAGCCTGTTTACCGCTATCGGATATTCCGCGCGGACGTAAAAATAACCGTTCTGCGCGCCTATCGCGTAGCCCGCTATCATCATGCCTTCTATTACGGCAAGGGGATTTCCTTCGAGGATCGACCTGTCCATAAACGCGCCCGGATCGCCCTCGTCGCCGTTGCAGACGACGTATTTTTCGCCTTCGGGCTGAGCGTAAGCGAACTGCCATTTTCTTCCCGTCGGGAAACCGCCGCCGCCGCGACCGCGAAGTCCGGACGCGAGCACTTCGTCGATAACTTCCTGTCTGGTCATTTTGAGCGCTCTCGCAAGACCTTTGAACGCTCCCGCTCCCAAAGCCTCGTTTATATCTTCGGGATTCATACTGCCGCAGCCGTGAAGGGCTATTCTGACCTGCTTTTTATAAAAGGTTATATCGTCCTGCTTTTTGACCTTTTCTTTGGTCTGCGGATCGACGTATAAAAGCCTTTCGACTATCTCGCCGCCGATTATATCCTTTTCCATTATCTCTTCCACGTCGTTGATGCTTACCATGCGGTAGAGAGTGTCTTCGGGATAAATTTTAACGAAAGGTCCCTGCGAGCAGAAACCGAAACAGCCGACCTGATTTACGGTCACTTTGTCGGAAAGCCCTCTTTCCTTTACGGCGTCCTCGAATTTTTTGAGTATCTCCGCCGAGTTGGAAGAAAGACAGCCCGTTCCTCCGCAAAGGACTATATGCCTCTTGCCGTCCGCGCCCGAAAATTTGTCGGAAAGACAACTCGTGCAAGCCGCGGACTTTTTCTCGAATTCTTCAAAGTTCTTTATCATAATTTCTCAGCCTCCGCTCTGTACTCTTCGATAAGTTTCGGCACCGCGTCAACCGACATCTTCGGATAGACCTTGCCGTTTATCTGTACGGCGGGCGCGATACCGCACGCGCCTATGCACCGAAGCGCGTCGAGAGTGAAAAGTCCGTCCGCGCTCGTCTCGCCCGCTTTGATGCCGAGAATTTCCGAGAACTTGTCGATAACGTTCTGCGCGCCTTTTACGTAACAAGCCGTGCCGAGGCAGCATCCTATGACGACTTTCCCCTTCGGTTTCAAAGAGAAAAACGAATAGAACGTGACTACGCCGTAAATCTCCGCAACGGATATGCCCGTCCTCGCTGAAACGATCTCCTGAACTTCGAGAGGAATATATCCGTATTCCTTCTGTATGTCGCTCAGGATCATCATAAGCGGAGTGGTCTCTTCCGCGTACCTGTCGCAGATAGCGTTGATCTGCTTCACCGCCGCTTCCTGTAAATGAGCCATAAAGCCCTCCTTATATAGTAAAAATTTTTATATTGACTATAACTATTATAAAACTATAACTATTATAAATATAATATTACAGCAAATCACACGATTAACATTATACTATATTTAAAACTCGGTGTCAATCCTATGATTTCGATTTTCCGAGATTTCAGTAAATTTTTCTTTCGGAAAAGTCCGAAAACGCTTCTATTTAAGTTAGCAATGGCTAACTAATGGTGTTCCGGTCGGAAAAATAAGAGAGGGGGCGGTCGCCCCAGCCCTTTCCGT
>CADBSX010000234.1 GCA_902797515.1 uncultured Eubacteriales bacterium
AGGGGCTCCCGCTTTTGCGGGAAACGGCAAAACCCTACTGTCCCCCTTAAATAACGGACGACGTTATTTTGGAGACCTGCCTATGGTGGGGACGTCGGCTCGTTACAAAATCCGTTTGCGGATTTTGAGCGCACGTCCGACCTTCGGTCGGCGTCTTGCCGAGGGGCTCCCGCTTGCGGGAAACGGCAAAACCCTACTGTCCCCCTTAAATAACGGACGACGTTATATTGCTATGGTGGGGACGTCGGCTCTACCGCAAAACGCCGTCTTTCAGTTTGAAAGACGGCGTCTTGCACGATGTGTTCCGCTTTTGCGGAACGCGATACGCCTTGCGGGCGTGACGGTTGCTTTTATTTCCGTTTTTATTCCAGATCTTCTATCGCCGCTTTGCGGGAAAAGATCGGGCGGATCTGTTCCGCGGGGAATTTCGCTTTGCGGTCGTAGGTGTAAAGTCCGTTCTGTTCCTGTTCCACGTCGGTAAGTTGAGTATAGCAGAACGCGAACATTTTCGGATTGTCCAAAAGGGCGTCGGTAAGTCCTTTAAGCCGCGACAAAAACTCTTCTTTCGTTTCGGGCGCGTTTCCGTATCCCCAGCCCGCCTTGTCGTCCGTCCAGCGTATTCCGCCGTATTCGCTTATAAATATCGGCATACCTTTTACGTATTTCTGTCTTTCGGGGAAATTGCCTTTATACGTTCCCTCGGTCTTTAAAGGCTCGTAGCGCGCCGCGAAAGTTTCGGGATTCTGATCGTAGTCGTGGTCGTCGTAAATATCCGTTTCGACGTGGAACCAACCGCTCGTATCTATGCACGGTCTCGTATTGTCAAGCGCTTTCGTCGTTCTGTAAATTATCCGTATCACTTCGTCGTTTTGTTTTCTGCCCTCGAAGTCCCAAGTTTCGTTGAAAGGACACCAGCCTATTATCGCGGGATGATTGAAATCCCTGTCGAGCGTTTCTTCCCACTCGGGCAGCATATACGAAAGAGCGTCGAAACGCGAATAGTCGAGTCCCCAGCAGGGATATTCGCCCCAGACGATATAGCCTTTTTTATCGCAGTGGTATAAAAATCTTTCCTCGAATACTTTTTGGTGGAGTCTCGCGCCGTTGAAGCCCATCGCGATAGAACGATCTATATCGAGTTCGAGTTCCCTGTCGCTCGGCGCGGTGTATATTCCGTCGGGATAAAAGCCCTGATCGAGAACGAGCCGCTGGAACACCGATTTTTCGTTGATAAGGAATTTATATCCGTCGAGACGGACGTTCCGCAAGCCGAAATAACTCTTTATTTTATCCTGTCCGAAAGTTATATTCACGTCGTAAAGATTGCCTTTTCCTACTTCCCACAAGACTTTTTCTTTAAGGGGAACGGTGAGCGTGGTCACGCCGCTCGCGGCTTTTACGGTCGCGCCGCCCGTTTTTCTGCCGCCGAAAGAAGTGTTTACCGACAGATCCGCGCGTCCTTCGAGTTCGGCGACGACGGTCAGAGTTCCCGCGTTCGCGTCGGGAAGGTATTTTACCTTTTTCACGTAAGTTTCGGGCGTGAATTCGAGCCATACCGTCTGCCATATCCCCGTCGTTCTCGTATAACAGCAACCGTAAGAATAATATCTCGTCGATTGCTTTCCCGTCGGTACGAGCGGATCTCTCGTATCGTCTTTTGCGTTCACGGTTATATCGTTTTCCCCCTCGCGGACGAAATCGGTTATCTCAAACGAGAAAGAGGAATAACCGCCGACGTGTTTGCCGACGAAATTCCCGTTTATATACACGAACGCCTTATGATCGACCGCGCCGAAACGGATAAAAGTCCTGCCGCGCAGGTTTTCTGCGGTAAGAGTGAATTTTCTCTTGTACCAGACCGAGGACATAAAGTCTTTATTGCCTATGCCCGAAAGTTCGCTTTCGGGGCAGAAAGGAACGTTTATTCTGTTTTTCAGTTTTACGGTTTCTTCAAAGAGTTTTCTTTCCTCGCCGCTGTCGCCCTCGTCAACGGCGAACTCCCATTTCCCGTTGAGATTTTTCCACGTTTTTCTTTCGAACTGCGGTTTCGGATGTTCTTGTCTGTAAATCATTTTCTTATACCTATCCTTTTATGTTATATTTTATAAGCGGACTTATCCGCCGTTTTTATTATACCTTTTTGAAAAAGTAAAAACAATGATTTATTTTTCTTTTTAATTGACATATCCTACTGTTTTGATTTATAATTTAATTATGAAAACGACGGTTTATTCGGCAAGACACGCCTATCCCGAAAGGGAAGGTTTCACGATAGACAGAAAAAACGGGCATCCGCAATATACTTTTCTGCATTTTTTTAATCCCGTGGAAATAGAGACGGGCGGGAAGAGGGAAAAGACTTTCCGTCACGCCTGCGTGATATATACGCCTTCAGAGCCGCAGTATTTTAAAAGCGAAGTTCCGCTCGTTCACGACTGGATGCACTTTTTTTGCGAAGAAGAATACCTTTCCTCTTTCGGCGTTCCTTTAAACGAGGTGTTTTATCCCGCGGGAACGGATTTTATTACGGCAAGGATAAAGAGGATAGAATACGAACTGTATTCTTTCGCGTGGGGCGGGGAAATAGTCGTAAATTCGGAATTTGCAGAATTGTTCGTGGACTTAAAGCGGGCGTGTTCCGAAAAAAAAGCCGATCCCGTAAACCGCGAAACGGAAGAGAGATTTTCGTATCTTCGGCGGAAATTTTTTTCCGAGCCGTCAAAATACGGAACTATCGCCGAAATGGCGAACGAGGCGGGGCTTTCCCCTTCTCGGTTTTTCACCGTTTACAGGTCGGTTTTCGGCACGTCGCCTATAAACGACCTTATCGCGGCGCGGATAGAGGCGGCGAAAAACCTCTTGCTCGCGGGCGACGACAAGATAGAGAGCATAGCGTACTTTCTCGGTTACGAAAACGCGGCGCATTTTATAAGGCAGTTCAAAAAGGCGGTCGGAGTGCCGCCGGGGGAATACAGAAAGGCGGGAATAGCCGAGCGCCGACGGGATTGACCGTCGGCGCTCGGCTATAAGCGGTTATCGTGTGGCGTAATTCAGGAATTTTCTGTATTTAGAGGGCGTAGTTCCCGTGAACTGTTTGAATCTCACGAGGAAATTAGTGAGTTCGTTGAAACCGCTCTCGAAACATATCTCCGTCACGGTCATATTCTTTTTCAAAAGTTGGCACGCGTGGGAAATGCGGTACTGGATAAGATATTTTATCGGGGAAACGCCCGTGGACCTTTTGAAGATATCGACGAGATAGCACTTGTTTACGTGCGCGACTTCGGCGAGCACGTCGAGCGTCACGTTTTCCTTGAAGTGTTCTTTTATATAGTCTATCGCGAGGTTTACGGACGGATTGAAAGTCTTTAAAGAAGTCTGTTTCGCGTCTTTGACGGTAGTCGCGATCTCGTAGAGAAGGGCGTAACTCTTCGACATAACGAGAAGGTTGGAGTACTCGTTTCCGCCGCTCTGAAAAATCTTTATCAGGTCTTTGAAACACTTTTCTATGTTCGGATTATAGACGTCGAACAAAATAGGAAATTCTTCGGAGAGATTTATTGATTTTAAAAAGTTCTCGAAACCGAGCCCCTTGAAATGTATCCAATAATATTCGTAGGGATCGTTTTCGTCCGATTTGTAGTAGTGATATTTATCTTTCGGAAGAAGGAAGAGCGTGTTTTTTTTGAGTTCGTAGAGTTGGTTGTTCACGAAATATTCGCCTTTCCCCTTTACGACGAACTGAATACAGTAATCGTGCCGTACGAACCAGTTGGTGAAAAACTGGTGCGGCTGATCCGCCATATGCCCGATCTTCGTCACGAAGATATTCGACACGTCGAACGTTTCGACGTCGGTTTTCCACTTGTCGTCAATTACGTCAATCACGGCTTTTCCCTCCGTTAACCAAAGCATTATAAATCCGAACTCGGTCGTAAGGCGTGAATTAAGGCTATTTCTTCGTTAAAGCCCTTGTCAATACGGCAAGTA
>CADBSX010000235.1 GCA_902797515.1 uncultured Eubacteriales bacterium
ATATCCGAAAGGACCTCGGGCGAAGAAATAAGTTCGCCGAGTTTTTCGTATCTTTCGAGTATTTCGTCAAGTCCGGAGATCATATCTTTACCGCCTTTATTATTCTTTCAACGCCGCTTATATCCTTTATAACGTCAACGAAAAAGCCGTCGAACATATCTTTTACGCTATCCGCCTGATCCGCTCCGACTTCAAGGAAAACCATCCCTTTTTCGGTAAGGCGTTCACGCGCGTTCGACGCTATTATCCTGTAGAAGTCGAGCCCGTCTTCCCCGCCGTCCAAAGCGAGAGTCGGCTCGTAGTCTTTTACTTCCGTCTGCAAGCCCGCTATATCGCCGCTCTTTATATACGGCGGATTAGAGATTATCACGTCGAATTTTCCGTCGATATTTTCAAACATATCGCTTTTTATAAAGTTTATATCGGCTTTGAGAGTTTCCGCGTTTTCGCGGGCGAGAGAAAGCGCGTCTTCCGACACGTCCGACGCGGTGACTTCCGCGCCCGTTTTGAGTTTTACCGCTATCGCTATCGCACCGCTGCCCGTACAAAGATCGAGGACTTTGCTTTCCCCGTTTATATGGCGAAGCGCCCTTTCGACGAGTTCTTCCGTTTCGGGGCGCGGGATAAGCGCCCTTTCGTCCGTCTTTATCTCGTAACCGTAAAAATTTGCGTTACCTACGATATACCATAAAGGTCTGCCCGTAACGCGTTCTTCCGCGAGCGCGTTCGCCTTGTCTATCGCCTTGCCGCCTACGGTGACGTCTTTTCCGAGTTCGCTCCGCTTATATCCCGTCGCGTAGGAAACGATCCACTCCGCGTCGGACTCGTCTATCCCCTTTTCCGCGAGTTTCGCCTTTATTTCGGAAGTCAAAACGGCGAGTTTTTCGGGACAGACGAATCTGCATTCCGGCTCTTCGGGATCTTCGTCCATTAAAAGCGCCTTTTTAAACGCGGCGATCGCCACTTCGAGCATTTCGTCGTCCGGCTCGCGCGTCGTTATCATCTGAAGCCCGAGCCCGGGGAGTTTGAGGGGGATGAACAGAAAGAAATTCGTCTTTGAAAGGAATTTTAAAAGTTCGTAGGAAAGCCCCGCGACTATCGGCAAAAGCGCGATCTTGAAAAGCGCTTTCAATATCCTGTAACTGCCGATAACGCCGTGAACGAACGGTATCGCCTCGAAGAGCGAAAAGACGAGAATACTGACCGTCATAACGAAAAAGGTGAAAGTAGTTCCGCACCTGTCGTGGACGCGGCGGCACTTGCGCGCGTTTTCGACCGTTAAGTCGAGTCCCTTTTCGTAACAGGTTATCGTCTTATGCTCCGCGCCGTGGTACATAAACGTTCGGCGTATGTCTTTGAGCAAAGAAACGAGAAGGATATAAGAAATAAAAATAAGCAATCTTATAAGCCCCTCGAAGAGATTGACGAGAAGTATATCTTCGGTGACGTACCTCGAAAACACGCCGCCGAGAAGAGACGGGATAAAAAAGAACAGAAAGATCGAAAAGGCGAGCCCGAGTATAACGCCGAGCGTCATGGCGACTTTCATCACGTCCGCGTGAAAGGTTTTGGCGAGCCATTTCTCGAATTTTGAAGGTTCGCCCTCTTCTTCGCCGTAAACCGCCGCCGAGCGCATAAGGATCTTCGTGCCCGAATAGAGCGACGAGATAAAACTCACCGCGCCTCTTATTATCGGGAATTTCAGGATCCTGCTCTTTTTCGGCTTTATCCTTTCCGCCTCCAACCGTATTATGCCGTCGGCGTCGCGGACGGCGGTCGCCATGCCCGTTTTGCCGCGCATCATCACGCCTTCCAAAACGGCTTGCCCGCCTATGCTCGTCTTTTTACAACTCTTTCCGTTCATAATTCTCCGTCAAAAACAAATACAGCCCCAAGCGAAAAGACTTGGGGCGGTTTTATACCTCTGCTTGCGACCTGACGCCGCGACAAAAGGCAAGATACGGTTATAAACTGTATCTCTTCTTGAATTTGTCAACGCGCCCGCCCGTATCGACGAGTTTCTGCTTGCCCGTAAAGAACGGATGGCATTTGCTGCATATATCGACTTTTATAACGTCAACGTTTTTCGTCGTACCGGTCTGAAACGTCTCGCCGCACGCGCATTGCACGGTGACGATTTTATAATCGGGATGGATCTCCGCTTTCATTTCTTCTACCTCTCTTAATTTTCTGCTCGTTTTTATGCTTACCTATTATATATTATTTATTTCTTTATGTCAAACGTTTGAACGGAATAAACCGAAACTTTTTCATCAAAAATTCTCGTCTTTCGACGAAAAAGAAGGGGAAACGCCGAAATAGTTTTTATAAGCCCTCGAAAACGCGTGAACGGAAGAATACTGCAATTCGTCGCTGACATCGGTCACGCTTTTCCCCTTTTCGAGAAGTTTGAGAGCCGTCTGCATTTTCTTGCTGACGAAATATTTGTTGAGAGTTATTCCCGCCTGACCGTGAAAAGTTTTGGAAAGGTTTTTTATATTATAGAAAAAAACCTCTTCGAGGTCGCTTATTTTTTTGATTTTGAAAATATTGTCGTCGATATAATTTATAATATCGTGCGTGAGAACGGACGCGTCCGTCTTGTCGTAAGAGGGAACGCTCTTCGTCTTTCGGGATATAACTCTGCAACACTCTATAAGTATCTGTTCGAGCAAAAAACTCAAAACGCGGACGGAATACATATCTTCGTTATTGAGTTCCCGCAGAATACTCACGCAAAGCGGATGCAACTTCTCTATCTTGTATTTCCTCGCGTCGGGAGCGGCGCAATTTTCCCTGATATACTTTATAAGCGTGTTCCCCTGCGATTTTTCCTTCGCGTAGAACGCGAGAAAGATAAACCGAAGAGGATCGTTTTCGTCCGATCTTATACAGTGCGTCTCTTCGGGAAAAGAGAAAAAACAGTCGTTTTTCTCTATCTTTACAGGCTCGTCGTTCACGTACGATTCGCCTTTTCCCTCGACGGCGTACGTTATCTCGAAATACGCCTGCTGATGCGGCGGGATAACCGTATCTTTCGCGCATATGTCCTCTCCCGCCTGAAAAAGAAAGAAATTCCTGCACCTTTTCGGATTTATAAAAAGATTGTTATAGGAAATTTTATATCTGTTCTTTATCATATCTCCGTCCCTTCCGTATCATTTTATCACATTAAATTCTTTTTGACAATATTTTACCGTATAATAATGAAAAAATGTTAAATAATTTATCGGGATATGATAAACGGAAAAGCGGAAAAATAAGTTAAACTTATATTATAAAAGAAAAACGGAACACGGTGCTGTTCAAAAACGCGAACGCGATAACGGGCCGCGGCATAGTAAAAACCGACGTGCTCGTAAAAGACGGAAAGATCGCCCGCATAGAAAAAGGGCTCTTCTGCGAAAATACCGTCGATCTCGGCGGGAATTACCTTGCCCCCGGATTCGTGGATATACACGGTCACGGCGGTTACGGATACGACTATATGGACAATACGGCGGAGGCGTTTGAAAATATTCTGCGTTTTCAGTCGGATAACGGCATTACTTCCGCGGTCGCCTCGACGGTCACCGCGCCGATAGAAATTATAGAAAAGACGATAGAGACGGCTCGGCTCGCAATGAAGAAAAAGGGCGACCGCGCAAGACTTCTCGGCGTACATCTCGAAGGTCCGTATCTGTCCGTGAAGAACAGGGGCGCGCACGCCGAAGCGTATCTGAGAGTGCCCGAAAACGACGATCACGGCTATATCCTCGACAACGCGGACGTGGTGAAAAACGTCACCGTCTCGCCCGAACTCGCGGGCGCGGCGGAACTCACCGAAAAACTCGTCGGAAAGGGGATAACCGTATCTCTCGGTCACGACGACGCCATACTTCCCGAAATTCTTCCCGTGGTAAAAGCGGGCGCGACTAATCTCACGCATATCTACTGCGCGATGAGCGGCGTGGTGATGAAAGACAACAAGCGGTACGTCGGACTTCGGGAATACGGACTTATAGACGATAATTTAACGGCGGAAGTTATAGCCGACAACCACCATATGACGCCCGAACTCGTCAAAATGGTATATAAATGCAAGGGCGCGGAAAGGACGTGTCTTGTATCGGACTGTCTGCGGGCGGGCGGTATGAAACGGGACGGAAGGCTTTACAGTCTCGGAAAAGAGGGAGACGAAAATCCGCAAAAATTCAAAGTGGCGGACGGCGTCGCGGTTTTAGAGGACGGATCGCGGTACGCGGGAAGCATCCAGCCTATATCGCAGATGCTTAAAAACATAGTTTTCGATGCGGGCATACCGCTCGCGGAGGCGATAAAGACGGTCAGTTCCACGCCCGCGAAGATAGTCAAAGCCGACGATAAAATAGGCTCGATAGAAGTCGGAAAACTCGCCGATTTCTGCGTTCTGGACAAAGATCTGAATGTGCTGAATACCGTAATAGAAGGAAAAATAATCAAAAAAAAGGAGATAAAACAATGAATAACACTTACTACTGCTCTTCCGAGGATTTTATAAGAAACGCGAAGATCCCCGTGAGGATCATGCCGTCTGAGGCGGCCATGTACGAGGAGATAGCGGAACTTACGGCGTCGGTTATCGAAGAAAACAACGCGAAAGGGGAAAAGACGGTGATAATATGCCCCGTCGGTCCTATCGGACAATATCCCGTGTTCGCGCGCAAAGTAAACGAACGGAAAATAAGCCTTAAAAACTGTTGGTTTATAAATATGGACGAATACCTCGACGAAAACGACGAGCCTATCTCTTACGGAAATCCCCTCTCCTTCCACGCGACGATGGACAGGGAACTGTACTTTAGAATAGACGAAGAACTCGTTATGCCGAAAAGTCAGAGGCTGTTCCCCGAACCGCGCAAAGAAAAAGAGACAGACGGTCTTATAGAAAAACTCGGAAAAGTCGATCTGTGCCTTACGGGCGTCGGAATAAACGGGCATATCGCCTTTAACGAGCCCGCCGAAAAGACGGACGATATTACCGACGAAGAATACAGGAATTGCGGAACGAGGATACTCGACATTTCGCGGGAAACGATAGTAAACAACGGCGCGAACAAGATACGCGGCGCGCTGGACATATTCCCGAAAAGGTGCATAACGCTCGGCATGAAACAACTTCTCAAAGCGAAAACTCTCAAAGTTTATCTGTACTGCAACTGGCAATGGGGAATAATGCGGAAGATGGCGCTCGAAAACGAGTCGCGCTTTATGCCCGTTTCCTTTTTGCAATCTCATCCGAACGCCGAAATGGTGATCACGGAAAATTTATACGAATATAATTTATAAAAACTCGGTCGATAAAAATGAAATTCGGAACTCTTGTCCGCGTCAAAGACGTAAAAGAGTGCGGCGCGGCGTTTGAAAAACTGAATAAAGCGGGCTTTGAAAGTTGTCAACTCGTCTTTAAGCCCGATAAATACGACGTCGAGGACGCGTATATTATAAAAGACGCGGCGG
Organism: uncultured Eubacteriales bacterium; assembly: GCA_902797515.1. Lineage (GTDB taxonomy): Bacteria > Bacillota > Clostridia > Christensenellales > Borkfalkiaceae > UBA10281. The sequence goes on from CADBSX010000235.1 coordinate 5,479, forward strand.
AAAAAAACGGAATAGAGATTTCGGCGTTTTTCGCGGGATATAAAGACGACTACACCGCGTGGGATCTGAAATACGATTATTTGAACGCGGGGCTCAACAGCGCGGCTTTCGGCGCGGAAAGGCTCGGTTATCTTCTCGGCTCGCTGCCGTTTATCCGCGCGCTCGGAACTGCGGATATGATAATCCACGCGGGATTCGTCCCGAACGATCCGTTCGCCGAGAAATACGCGGATATGGTCTGCAAGATAACGCTTCTCGCCGAGCGCGCGAAAAAATACGGGCTCAACGTTCTGTTCGAGACGGGCGGCGAGAGCCCCGTAACTCTGCTCCGCCTTATAAAAGAGGCGAATACGGGCAATCTGTTCGTAAATCTCGACACGGGAAATCTTATAACCTACGGCTACGGAAATCCCTGCGACGCGGTGATGACTC
>CADBSX010000236.1 GCA_902797515.1 uncultured Eubacteriales bacterium
AACAAACTAAATTATAAAGAATTGTTTTCAGAACAACAAGACGTCACAGGGCTATAATGAAGGCGTAGAATAGAGTTTTCGGAATACCGCTCGCGGCGGATATGTACGAACCGAAAGTCCGCGACGGAAAATTGCCGGCTATCGCCGTATCGGGCCCGTTCGGGGCGGTGAAAGAGCAGTCGAGCGGGCTTTACGCGCAGGAAATGGCGAAACGCGGATTTATAACGATAGCGTTCGATCCGTCTTTTACGGGCGAGAGCGGCGGCGAGCCGAGATATATGAATTCCCCCGATATAAACGTGGAAGATTTTCAGGCGGCGGTCGATTTTCTTTCCGTTTGCGAAGAGGTCGATCCCGAAAAGATTTCTATAATCGGCATTTGCGGCTGGGGCGGTATGGCTTTGCAGACGGCTTGCATAGATACGAGGATAAAAGCGACGGTCGCGGTCACTATGTACGATATGTCGAGAGTGAGCGGGAACGGCTATTTCGATTCGGCGGACAGCGAAGAGGCGAGATACGCGGCGCGCGTAAAACTTAACGCGCAGAGAACGGCGGACTATAAAAAAGGCGAATACGCCCTCGGCGGCGGAGTGGTCGATCCTCTTCCGGACGACGCGCCGTGGTTTGTAAAGCAGTATTACGATTATTATAAGACGGAGCGGGGCTATCATCCGCGCTCATTGAACAGCAACGGCGGCTGGAACGTCACGGCGGGGACTTCGCTTTTGAACACGAGGTTATTCCGTTATGCCGACGAGATAAGGAACGCGGTGCTTATAGTCCACGGCGAAAAGGCGCATTCGAGGTATATGGGCGAGGACGCGTATAAACTTTTAAAAGGCGACAACAAGGAACTTTATATCGTTCCGAACGCCACGCACTGCGATTTATACGACGGCGGCGACGGCAACTATATTCCTTTCGACAAAATAGAAAAGTTTATAAGAAAAAGCATATAAAACCTTCGCCCGCCGCGGGAAACCGCGGCGGGCGAAATCGTTATTTGTCTTTCCGTTTGGCTTTTTAGGGATGTTCCGCGTTATTCTCGCGCGGCGACCGCAAAAAATATAAATATTTTTATGCCTAATTCGGTTGACAAACGGGGCGGTTAAAATATAAAATATTATATATATTAAAACATACCTTAATATATGCCGATTTTGCAGGAGGTTTATACTTATGGCGAAATTCATCGAAGAACCGTCGCACACTTTCAGCGAGTATTTGCTTATTCCGGGATATTCCTCGAAAGACTGTATCCCCGCGAACGTCAATTTAAAGACGCCGCTCGTAAAATTCAGAAAAGGCGAAGAGCCGAAGATTTCACTCAATATTCCGCTCGTATCGGCGATAATGCAGTCAGTATCGGGAGACCGTCTGGCGGTCGCGCTTGCCGGTGAGGGCGGAGTTTCGTTTATATACGGGGCGCAGTCGATAGAAAACGAGGCGGCTATGGTCGCGAGAGTAAAGAGTTATAAGGCGGGATTCGTCAAAAGCGATTCCAACCTTACGCCCGACGCGACGCTCGCGGATATAATCGCTTTAAAGGACTTGACGGGGCATTCCACCGTCGCGATAACCGAGGACGGCTCGGCGACGGGCAAACTTTTAGGGCTCGTCACGAGCAGGGATTACCGCATCAGCCGTATGAACACGGACGAGAAAGTCTCGGATTTTATGACGCCTTTGAGCAAACTTATCGTCGCGAAAGAGGGAACTACTCTTAAAGAGGCGAACGATATTATCTGGGATCATAAACTCAACACTCTTCCGATAGTCGATAAAAACGGAAATCTTATGTATATGGTATTCCGCAAAGACTACGACGCGCATAAGCAAAATCCTAACGAACTTTTGGACGGTTCAAAGAGATACGTCGTCGGCGCGGGCATAAACACGCGGGACTATAAAGAGAGAGTTCCCGCGCTTATCGAGGCGGGGGCGGACGCGCTTTGCATAGATTCGTCCGAGGGCTTTACCGAGTGGCAGAAACTGACGATAGACTGGATAAGGGAGAATTACGGCGACGGCGTGAAAGTCGGTGCGGGGAACGTCGTGAGCGCGGAAGGCTTTAAATTTTTGGCGGACGCGGGCGCGGACTTCGTTAAAGTCGGCATAGGCGGCGGCTCTATCTGTATCACGAGAGAAACCAAAGGCATCGGCAGAGGACAGGCGACGGC
>CADBSX010000237.1 GCA_902797515.1 uncultured Eubacteriales bacterium
TAAAAGAAGATGAGTAAACAGATATTCGTAGAAAGAGAAACTTTCGTAAAGAACGACAAGACGTACTTTTCGTATTTCATCAAAGGAAACGTCAGAGGCAAAGACGTAAAAGCTGCGATCGTTCCGCCGGACAAGGGCGGTTATGCCGTTTTGGACATAGTGTTCGGGGACGAGATGAAAGCAGAACTCACGGTAAAGCCTTTCGAGATGAAGACGGAGACGGGCGAAGTCATAAAAGGCAATTCGTATGCGGTGCATACGGCGGACGAGAACGGCGAGATATACGAGTGTAAGATCAAGCCGTTCAGGGACTCGGACAAAACGCTTCTCAATATGTTATTGAGATAACAACACGCGTAAAGCCCGTACCGTAACGGCGCGGGCTTTATGAAGACAATAAAAATAAAAGGAGAGATCAATGAATAAAACCATAAAGAGAAAAAGGACAAGCATAATTATTTTAAGCATAATCGCGTTGCTCGCGGTCGTCGCGGCGGCGGGGATAGCCGTAAAGCGCTTTTATAGACCTGCGGGCGGAATAACGGCGGAAAACGACGCGGGGAAAGTGACGGACGAACTCGGCGAACTATTAAACGACGGGGGAATTCACGCTATGCCTGCTAATATGCTCTTTTCGCCGGAATTGAGACTTTTGTCCGCAGAAGGCGGAGAACAGCCTCTTACCGCGAGGATAAGCGCGAGCGTTACGCCGCAGAACGCAAAGGACAAGACTGCGGATTGGGAAGTTTCGTTCTTAAACGGGGAGTCGGAATGGGCGAGCGGCAAAGAGGTAACGGATTACGTCACCGTAACGCCCGATTCGGTCGGCTCGCTCGTTGCGACGGTAAGTTGCAAACAGGCTTTCGGCGAGAGGATAAAACTCACCGCGACGTCGAGAGATAACGATAGCGCGAGCGTTTTCTGTATTCTGGATTATAAACAGCAATATCTCGGCATAGACTTAACTCTTTCTCAAACGGGGAAAACTCCGAGCGTAAACAACGACACGAAGAAAGGAACGGTATATGCGGATTTTGAAAGCGAAGAGCCGCTGACGGTTTCTTATACGTATAAGAAGTCGGAAGTATATACCGCGGAACTTTCGGACGACGAGATATCCGCGCCGTCTTTGACCGTTTCGTATAAAGACTCGCTTAAAACGGCGCTCAATAACGTCAAAGCGGGCTTGGGCACGATAGCGGAAGTAACGGCGGGAGAAAAGAGTTTCGGTCTTAATTTATTGAACGCGAGTTTTACCGAAGGTTTAACCGCCGAGCAGACGAACGGAGCTATATCCGCGATCGACGGAAATAAAGCGAACGCGGTAATATTCTCTTTCACGGGCGAAAGCGGCGACCTTATAGCGCAATACTCTTTTACGGTCGTAACTACGGAAATAAAGGAACAGATGAGAGTAACGGGCATTACTTTGGATAAAACGCGGATAGTATTCGGCGGCGACGAAACGATTTACAATATAACGTACCGCAAAGCGGGCGCGGCGAATACGGCTTTGACGCTCTTCGAGAAAGGTTCGGAATACGGATTGAGCAAGGCGACGGGCGGCTTTTATCCGGAGACGTATAAAAGCGGAGAAACGGTAAAGGTCAGCGATCTTAAAACGAGATTTTCTTGCAGCGGCGCAGGCGGAGATTACCATTCGGGAAACGGCTCGGGCACGGCGGAATATAAATTTCTCGGCTGGTATTGGGATAACGAGAAGACGAGACCATTCGACGGGACTATCCCCGCGGGGACGACGGGGGATATAACTCTCTATGCGGAAATAACCGCAATAGCGACGCATTCTTATTAAAAATAGCGAGGTGACAGAAAATGACAGACAGAAAAGATAAAATAAAACGGCTCGCGCTTTTTGCGGCGGTCGTACTGTTCTTTGCGAGCATAAGCGCGTCGCTCTGTATGGTTTTCGGTCGTAATGCGGCAGAGACTGTACGTCAAGAACAGGCTGAACGGGAACAAGATGAAATATCCGTCGGAAATAACGGCGAAGGATCCGTATTTGACGTAGGCGTCGTTCGGGAAGAGGGGATCGGACTTGCGTTTGCGTCGGCGACGGTACGGACGAAAGTCTTGCTTGCGGGAGATACGACCGAGTGCGTTTCCCGAACCGTAACGGCGACCATAACTCCCTCAACCGTCGTTGACAAGTACGTTACTTGGTCCGTCGCGTGGGACGGTTCCGCACCGCTGAAAGATCGGGATATAAACGAATATCTCACCGTCACGCAGGAAACGGAAGGCGACCTTACGGCAAGCGTCAACTGTTATAAGGCTTTCAAGGGCAGTAAAGCGATACTTACTTGTACTACGCGGCAAGGGAACAAACGTGCGACTGCGGAAGTGCGGTTTCTGGGCGCGCCTTCGGGTATGGAGATAAATTCCCCTTCGGGAGCGGATAAGACGGATATAGGGGCGATGAACGTGGATATGTTATACGTCGGGAACAGTTATTCTCTGGACCTTTCGTTAGATAATATCTTTCACGACGTAGGCGCGGAATTCAGTGATTTTACCGTTACCGTTTCGGGCGTGGGCACGGTCACTTGCGGGACTTACAGCCGTTCGCCCCGCGGCGCGGGCTGGGGGTCGCATAGCAACGTAGTAGAGTTCGGAAGTATAGCGAACGAGTTTATTTCGGGTTCCGTAACGGACTATACGCTTACTCTTTCCGTCACGAAGTCTTTCTATGATTATTACGAATCTATGAATTCGCATATGGTCGAAGGCAACGGCGAGACGTTCGTTTACACGAACAAACTCTATTCGCTTAATATCGACGCCGACGGCAACTGTCCGTATTTCGTAATAACGGTAAGACACAATACGCTCGGCTTTTCCGCGCAGTACAAGTGTTTCATCGGCGAAACGGTGAATAGCGTCGCTATGGATAAGTCCGCGGTAGTGTTTTAAGAGACGGGGGATAAACGATGTCGAAAAAGAAAACGGGAAAGATATTATTTTACGTTCTTTTACTTCTTGCCGCGGTGGCGGCAATCGGCGTTATCTCTCACTTTACGAGCGGTTTCACGAGCGATTTCAAGACTTTCTACGTTACCGTAAACGGGAAAGACGTGATGAACGAATCGGCGGGTTACCTTGTCTCTCCGTCAACACCTTTGAAGATAGACGTCAGATATACTTTCGGGTTCGCAATGGCGGAGAACAAGGACTATTCCGTAAAGATCGTTCCGAATAAGACGACCGGAAAGGATTTCGCGTTTAGTGTCGGAGAAGAAACGCGCGGTTTTTATGAAGAAAAGGACCTGACGGCGGGTTTCCGTATCGAAAAAACGGAAAAATCTTTTAAATTAACGCCGCGGGGCGGAACGCTTACGGACGTGCTTAAAGCAGTCTATGCCGGAAAGGAAATCGGCGACTGCGAGAACTACGGCTATGCGGATATGTTCACGGCGGTAATTACCTCGTACAACGGCGAATCGACCGTAAAACTGCATTTTTCCATAGACGGAACGGCGACGGGAGTTATTCTGGACAAGGAGATGATCGTATTTTGATTAGGACGGCAAAGACAAGGTTAATTACGGTTTTTCTTGTTTTTGCAGCGTGCGTATGCGTCGTAATGAATAATGCGGCGCATATGCCTTTCGCCGCAAGAGCGGAAGAGATAATTTATACCGAAGTTTTAAACGATTTAAGAAAAGACAAATCTTTCA
>CADBSX010000238.1 GCA_902797515.1 uncultured Eubacteriales bacterium
AAGAGCATTTCCTCGAACACGGCGGGCAATAGCGCGGAGAGAATAACGTATAAAAACGCGTAAACGAACGCGAGTTCGCTCAAATTTTCCTCAAACGGAAAGTCGGTCGAGCCCGTAAAGGTCGTGACGTCGCTGCCGAACTGCAAGTGAACGTAATAGAACGTCATCATTATCCCTGCGGTAAGGATCACCGCGGAAAGCGAGTGCACCGCGTCTTTTTTCGCGACGAAACCGCCGCCCGAAAAGGGATTGACCTTTCTTATAAGCGAACAGACAAGCGCGACCGCGAAAATAAGGAACTGCGAAAACAGAGTATTTACGATAAGATAAAGATAAACGTCGTATTCGTATATTTCTCTGAAAAATTCCGTCGGCACGTATTGTAAGCCGAAAGAGGCGAGCGCGAACACGGCGAGGACCGCGATATACGCGACGCCGCTGTCGAGCGCGTTCACTCTGTTCGGATTATACGCGCCCTTTCTCTTTTTTCCGAAAGAGCCGACCATTAAACTTTATAACCGTCCATAATGGTTTTTATTTTCTCGGCGATCTCTTTCGCGGCGTCCGCGATCGGAACTTCGCCTTTGTATGACTTATCTCTGTAAGAAATTTCGACCACTCCTCTCTCGCAAGTCTTTTTGCTCACAACCGCCCTTATCGGCACGCCGAAAAGGTCCGCGTCCGCGAACATCGCGCCCGCCCTTATATCCCTGTCGTCGTAAAGGACTTCCGCGCCGAGGGCGTTCAGATCGTCGTAGAGTTTATCGGAAACTTTCTTTATTTCCGCGTCTTCCGATTGCAGACAGCATATCTCGACCTGCCAAGGCGCGATAGGCATCGGCCAGATCGGACCGTAAGCGTCGTGCTGTTCTTCGCATACGGACGCTATAAGCCTTCCGACGCCTATGCCGTAACAGCCCATTATCGGATTTTTGCGCGTTCCGTCCGAATCGACGTAAGTCATATTCATAGATTTTGTGTATTTGGTGCCGAGTTGGAAAATGTTTCCGACCTCTATTCCGCGTTTGACCGTAATGGTCGGTCTGCCGCAGACGGGGCATATCCCGCCCTCGTAAGCCTTCGCGACGTCAACGTATTTCACGTCGCCGACGTCCCTCTTTATATTCATGCCGATAAAGTGGTAATCTTTTTTATTCGCGCCGCAAGCGAGAGAATTCACGCCTTCAAGCGACCTGTCGAATACGACTTTCGCCTTTCCCTTAAAGCCGACGGGACCTATAAATCCCGCGACGATGCCCGATCCTTCCGTTATCGTCGCCGCGTGGACGTCCCCGCCCGCGACGTTGCGGAGTTTCGTTTCGTTCACTTCGAGGTCGCCCCTTATGAACACGACTACGTATTCGTCGGTCGCGTTCAACTGATATACGACCGCTTTGCACATCTCTTTCGGGGAAATGCCGAGTTTTTTCACGAGTTTTTCTATCGTTTCGATATGCGGCGTTTCGACTTCCGTCAACGTTCCCGTTTCGTTCGATACCTTATCCGTTATGCACTCAGCGACTTCGACGTTCGCTTTATAATCGCAGCCTTCCGCCGAACATATCGCGAGCGAATCCTCTCCGACGTCCGCAAGCAGCATAAATTCGTGCGAGACGCTCCCGCCCATCATACCGCTGTCGCTCTTCACCGCTATCACGTTCTTCGCGCCGACGCGTTTAAATATCCTCACGTACGCCTCGTAGCACTTCCCGTAATACTCTTCGAGGTCTTTTTGCGAAGTGTGGAAAGAGTAAGCGTCTTTCATGGTAAATTCCCTTACTCTTATAAGTCCGCCCCTCGCCCTCGGTTCGTCGCGGAATTTGGTCTGTATCTGGTAGATCATAAAAGGATAATCGGTATAGGACGCCGCGGTGTCTCTCGCGAGGTGTACCGCCGCCTCTTCGTGCGTCATGCCGAGCACCATTTTGGCGTTGTTCCTGTCGGTAAATCTCGCCATTTCGCTGCCGATGCTCGTATATCTGCCCGATTCTTCCCATAAAGACGCGGGCATTACGACGGGGAAAAGGACTTCCTGTCCGTCGATCCTGTCCATCTCTTCCCGAAGTATCTTCTCGACCTTCATCGCCATGCGCTTCGTCGGCG
>CADBSX010000239.1 GCA_902797515.1 uncultured Eubacteriales bacterium
TTCGCGTATTCCATACAATCGCGGATCTGTCCTTCGATACTTTCTTCACGTTGCGCGTCGCTTGAATATCTTGCATAAATTACCGCTTTCATTTTTCTTGCTCCTTCAAAAGTCTGATGACCGCTTCTTTAAGTTTTGCGTTGGCGGGCGAATTCGGATCGAAACACATTTCAACGAATTCCCGCATTTTATCGTCGTTGATTGCTTTGGGCTGATAATCGTATAATTTGCCTTGCGGTGAATCCGTTCTGCCGACGAGGTAGTCGAGCGAGACGTCGAAATAATCGGCGTATCTTATCAATAGTTCCAAAGTCGGCAAATGCTCGCCCGTCTCATATCTGGCTAATAGCGGCTGCTTTGTATCTAACTTTTCCGCCAATTTTGCCTGTGAGAGTTTGATCCCGTTGCGTAATTCCCGTATTCTTTTTGAAACAATATCGTTTAACATAATCTATCCCCGTTCGTTTTTTAACATTATATCACTTTATAAATTATAAGTCAATGGTATTTTATGATAATATCAATACGAAATTGATATCTTATAGATTTTTTCTATTTTTCGCGGTATAATTTTTTGATTTATATCATCTTTGTCATTAACGCTTGACAAATCTAATCTAATCGTTTATAATCTAATCACAAAGTTTTTGATTAGATAAGAAAAACGGAGATCAAAATGAAAGAAACCGAAATTATTGAATTCAAAAGAGAATTTGTAAACGATTTAAACAAAGAAGTCATTGCATTTGCAAATACAAACGGCGGTGAAATATTTATCGGGATAGACGATGACGGTAAAGTTGTCGGGCTTAACGATATTGAAAATGTTGAACTTCAGTGCGTTAATCATATTTTTAATACGATAAAGCCCGATATTTCTATGTTCGTTAAATACGAACGCGTAATTACAGACAGCAAAGAAGTGCTGAAAATAAAGGTCAATAAAGGCAGTATGTCGCCTTATTATATTGCGTCTAAAGGAATCAGACCGGAGGGCGTTTACGTTCGGCACGGCACGGCGTCCGTACCTGCGACGGAAACGGCAATCGTGTCTATGATAAAAGAAACTACGGGCGATTCTTTTGAAGAAACGCGCTCGTTAAATCAAAACCTGACTTTCGTGCAAGCGGAACAAGAGTTTATAAATGTGGGACTTCCGTTTGCAGAAGCGCAAAAACGTTCGCTCGGAATTATCGGAAGAGACGATTGTTATACAAATCTCGGCTTACTTTTGTCGGATCAGTGCGAACACAAAATAAAATTCGCGGTTTTCGAAGGCACGGAAAAAGAAGTTTTCAAGGATAGGCATGAGTTTTCGGGTTCTTTATTCCGTCAGTTAGACGATTTAACGAAAATGCTTGACAAATACAACAAGTTAAGCAGTCCTAAAATAGAAGGCATAAAAAGAACGGACGTGAGAGATTATCCCGTAGAAGCAATAAGAGAAGCAATTTTAAACGCCTTTATTCACAGAGATTACGGACTCGGTGGTTATACGCTCGTCAGCGTGTTTGACGACCGCATTGAAATAGTTTCTCTCGGCGGACTTATGCGTGGCGTGGAAATGAACGATATTATGCTTGGAGTTTCATATCTTCGCAATAAACGCCTTGCAGAAATATTTTATCGTTTGCATTTTATCGAAGCTTACGGCACGGGTATATCGAAGATCAAAAAATCTTACGAAAAGATCAAAAAACAACCCGTTTTCGAGTGTTCGTCGAACGCATTTAAGGTTACGCTACCTAACACGTCGGTAAAAACAAATGAAATAAAAATCGAACAAGACGATAGAGAAATTTTAATTTTAGACTTAATTCGTAAGAAGGGCGAGATCGGAAGAGCAGAAGTGGAAAAATTATTAAACATTTCTACCCCCACGGCAAACAGAATACTTACAAATATGGTGCAGACGGGCAAAATAAAGCGTACCGGTTCGGCGAGAAATATAAAATATAGTTTGTAAGGGCAGAATTATTTCACAAATAATGGCTGAAAGCTCATTGTTAGTAATGTAAAATGAAAAAGTTTATTTTTTTTAAGAAGACTTTTAGGAGAA
>CADBSX010000240.1 GCA_902797515.1 uncultured Eubacteriales bacterium
CTTGCATACCGAAGAGAGTTTCAGAAAGAAGTTAAAGAATTGTTTAAGTCATTTAAGTTCAAGGAAAAGTTGGAGATATATAGGGGTATGGGAAAGGTCGCCCGAAAAAGAGCGATTGCATTTTCACGGAGTTTTTTATATCCCGAACGGAACTATGCCGGGGAACATAGAAGAGATTTCGGGATACAGTTTTACAAATCATAAACGTCAGACGACGAAACAGAACACGTATTTTGCGTATGAGTTCGGAAGAAACGATTTCAGCGAGATAGAAAGAAAAGCCGATCTTCACGACTCCGTGCAATATCTTCTAAAATACATAGAGAAGAGCGGCGAGAAACTCGTATATTCAAAGGGCTTATGTCAGTATTTCATATCCGACATACGTGAAGAAGACGTAATATGCAGGGTAGGAATAGACGACAGGAAACTGCTCCTTTTCGACGATTTTCTTTGCATAGACGAAGGGGAGATAATAGGGCAGGTGAGCAAAGAGACGATAAGGCTTATGCGAATGCGGAACTGAAAGGATATGTTTTTCGTATATATGCTAAAACGGTTGACAAATGACAGAATTTAGTATATAATTAAGCCACGATAAACATAATAAATAATGGAGGTAAGAAAATGACGATAATTCCTATAAGAGACTTAAAAGACACCGTAGAAGTGGAGCGCAGATGTATGGAAGAAAACGGACCGGTGTTCGTTACTAAAAACGGATACGGGAAACTAGTAGTAATGGATATAGAATATTTTGAAAGGACTATGGGTAAATTATACGAGGCGAAGAAAGTCGAAGAAGGTCTTTCCGACTTAAAGGCGGGCAAAATCGTAAACGGCGACGAAGTGAAGAGGAGACTTTCCGAGAAATATGGCTTATAATTATATTTTTACCGAGAAAGCGGCGGGAGATTTGGACGAGATAATAAAGTACATAAGAGAAGATCTTTCAAATCCGACCGCGGCGAAACAATTTTATGAAAAGGTATTTGATCTTATAGACAAGGTAAGAGAGTTTCCCGAAACGGGGATGATCGTGGATAACGAATATATAGCGGACAGAGAAATACACCGTTTGCTTATAGACAATTACATAATGTACTACAAGGCGGAAGAGACGGGTAAACGAATAGTGATAGTAAGGATAATATACGGGAAGAGAAATCTGGCGGAAATCTTAAAAAAAGTATAACGATAACGACGATAAGAGATAAAGAATAAAACCCGACGGAAGACGGGGCGTTCGCACAAGCGGTTCAGCGGCGACGCCCCGTCCGTCTTTTTTATTGCGAAAGTCTTTTGCTTCCGTCAAAGCGGTTTAGTTGTTTGCGGCGCGTGTGCTTGTATTCGGCGAGCGCAGCGAGCCGACTTGTATATATACAAGCACACGCGCTGTCGCCAAGCATAAACAAACTTAAACTGAAATTAAATTGACTTAAACACAGTTGCACTTAAATATGTATTAAAAAACGAGCGGCTAAGCGGCTTAAAACGACTTTTTAAGAAAAACGCCGATCGTTATAGATATAATGCCGAGTATTTCTTTCTGACGTTGTTCATCCTGCGCCATATCGTGCTTTGATTGACGTTCATAAGTCGAGTAATCTCTAAAAAAGTCATACCTGACATATAAGCGCAGAGAGTTTCGTATTCCTTCGGTTTGAGTTTCATTTTCTCTATAATTGCGTCTGCTACGGCGTACTTATCGTCGTTGTTTTCGAGGTTTTCTTCGGGAGATACGGATATGTTTTCGTTTAAAGCCGTAGTAAAGCGTAAATGACGAGTAAATTGCTTATCTATGTATCTGTCCGTATGGCGGAAACAAGCGACCTCGATAGATATTTCTTTTCCGGTTTTGGTAAAGACCGTATCTCCGAGTTTTTTGCCGCGATAGTTGCATAAGAATAATATTGCTTCCTGCGCTATATCGTAGCCGTCGGAGAATAAAGTTTCGGAATAAGATTGTCTTTGCATATCCCGAACGAAACCTTTAAACAGTCGGGACAGGTCCTTGTCTGAATAAGCCATAGCGGTTTTAAGAGTTTTAAGCGCTATCGCTTCGCCTATTCTCTTTACGTTCAGGTCGGTTATGACCGTATCGTAATTCAGGATGCTTTTCTTTTTTTCTTCCATAATCATCTACTCCGTATAATTTATTTGCCTTCCGGCAGGGGCAACGAAAGCACCGAGAAAAGCCGTTATCTTTTCTTCTTTCGGTCTTA
>CADBSX010000241.1 GCA_902797515.1 uncultured Eubacteriales bacterium
CGCTTTCCTTAAAGGCGAACGACACGCTCTTTTCGTCGTATAAATGCTTGTTCACCACGCTCACGACAAGCCTTTCGCCGTCGTCGGATACGGTCGCGAAAGTATCGAGATACTCGTCCGCGTCGTCGGGAAGTACGGTTACGGGCGTTTGTCCGAGATGCTCTTTGAAGAGTTTCATCACGTAATACGTCGGCGTTTTAAAGCACTTTTCCCCGTCCGTCTCGAAAAGGCTTTGCAAGAGGTTGCAGAGTTGCGTTTCCATCGCAAATTCCACTATATCGCCGTTGCGGTAAAAAATATGGAGCGCGAGAGCGGCGAAGATACCGTCGCGCATCGTCTGTTTCTGTTTCTGATTGTTCTGAAAAGTCGCCTGCGGATGCCACGCGCCCCACTCGTCGAAACATATCTTCGTAGGATAAGAGGGTGACGTGTGTTCGGATATGATAAATCTGTGCAGGTCTATATCGTACTGATAACGGTCAAGAAGGTTTAAAAGCGCGTAATAGTTTTCGTCCGTATATACGACGTCGCCGCCGCAGCGCTCGCCGCCCTGTTTCGCCCCGCCCAAGTAATGGTGAACGGACAGCGCGTCTGGACCTCTGTCTCTTTGGTTTCTCGTGATATGATCGAGCGCCTTTCCCGTCCAACCGGGGAGTTTATGCCGCGTCGAAAGTCCGAGCCCGATAAAATAAAGGCGTTTTCTGTCCTCGCGCAGAACAGTCTGATATTTGAGATAAGTCTGCGCGTAAGCGACGGGATTGTTATAGTCGATATGCCATACGTTTTCGTCGGTATTGCCTATTCCGAAGTACTTTACGTTATACGGCTCGGCGTGTCCGTTGTCGGCGCGCATTTTGCCGTATTTCGTATTCGTCGGACCGTTGACGTATTCGTACCAGTCCAAAAACTCTTCCGGACTTCCCGTCGCCGTATTGACCGTGAGAACGGGCTCCGCGCCTACGAGTTCGCAAAACCGCAAAAATTCGTCCGTTCCGAAATCGTTTCTCCAAACGGGATTTGCGGGATCGGCAATTGGATGTAATCTGTTATACCTCTCTTTTCCTATCCCGTTTTTCCAGTGATAGTGGTCGGCGCAGCATCCCCCCGGCCAGCGCATCGCGCCTATTCCGAGTTCCTTTACGCCGTTTATAACGTCGAGCCTTATGCCGTCGATATTCGGTATATCGCTGTCTTTCCCCACCCATATCCCGTCGTAAATCACTTCGCCGAAATACTCGAAGAACACCGAGTGTATCTTCTTATCTACTTTCCACTCCTTTTTCAGGTTTTCAAACAACTTGTATTTCATATTTCATCTTTCCGTTTTGTCCGCGATTTTTTGTATTTCCAAAGTCGTCCTCGTCGATAAGAAAACTTCGTCGGAACTTAATACTGCGTCTTTATCGCCTCGGACTACTTTCAGAAAATCCGTCAGATAATCGCCGACCGGTTTTTCTTCGAGTATTCGGGGCGTTTTTTCGCCTTTTACATAGTATTTCGTTTCCTTTTCGTTGAGTGAAAAAGATATAACGCCTTTCGTTCCCCAGACGTAAAACTGCCAATAATACGGCAGGTCGAATTCCGCGCCGTCGGGAACGGAATAGGATACGTCCCCTATAACTCCCGCGCCGTTTTTCGCCGTCAGCATAAACTGCCCGCAGTCCTTGAAATCCCTCTCTTTGTCGGCGTAAGCGTTCCACACTCTCGCGGCGTTTACCTTTTCGGGCTCTATACCGAAAAAATACAGGATATCTATGCCGTGTACGGCGAGGTCGTTTATAACGCCGCCGTGTTTTCCTTTCTCGAAATACCACTCGGGGCGGCGGCCGTATTGCAGGGGATGCTGTCCGCCTATATATACGTTTTGTATATCGCCGAGTTCACCGCTCTCTATAAGTTTTTTCACGGCGACTATCTTCTTTTCAAACCGCATCGTGAACATACAACTGACGGCGAGTCCTTTCTCTTTCGCGAGCCTCTCAATCTCGTCAAGTTCGGAAAGCGAAGTGCAAAGCGGTTTGTCCGAAATCACGTTTTTCCCCGCTTTAAGCGCGGCTATCGCCATTTTACCGCGGTCGCCGTACGCGCCGCCGAGCGCGACCGTTTCTACCGCTCCGTCCGCAAGCAACTCTTTATAAGACGAATAGCGGAAAGAAATTCCTTTCTCTTCCGCTCTTCTTCTCGCTTTTCCGTCGCCCTCGAACGCGCCGACTATATCGTATTTTTTATGGTTTTTCGCCTGTTCGTACAAAACGAAAATATGATCGTGGCGAAATCCCGCAAACGCTATCTTCATAATTCCGTATTTATCTTTTTACCCGTTTTATATGATTTTATTATGCTTTCGAGAAGGAATACGGGCGCGGCGAGTTCGTCGTATCCGTAAACGGTTTCGCCCGTTCTGACCATTTTCACGAATTCGTCCGTTTCCGCCTTTTCAACGCCTTCGAGCCCGACCGTCTTTAAAAGACTTCCGTCCGCGCCGAAAACCGCGCCGGCGTATGCCGTAAAGCCGTGATTTATAAAATCACACGTAACCGAAAAATTCTCGTAATCTACGACGGCGAAAACGCTCTCGTTGTTTTCGGTCGCATAGACCGCCTTCGGTTTCCAGCCGAATACTTCCATGCACATCTCCGCGAGGTGCGACGAATAAAACCAGAAATCGCCGTATTCGTTTTTGAAACTCACGGGCGCGGAAATAAAACCGCCCTTAACGCCCTTTTCGGCCGCGAATTTTTTGAGTTCCGCTATCTCGCGCGAGTATTTCAGCGACGAGCCGCCGCAGAGCGGTACTTTTTTCTCTCTCGCGATGCGGATAAGTTCCGCCGCCTCTTTAACGTCCCTCGTAAACGGCTTGTCGATAAACGCGGGGATCCCCGCCTCGATAAACGGTTTCGCGAACGCCGCGTGATACTTCCCGTCGCGGGCGGTGACCATCACCGCGTCAACATTTTTTACCATTTCGGCAACGCTTTCCGCAATTTTTATCCCGTCGTATTTCTTCGCGAGATTTTCGCTCGCCTCCGCGTAATTTCCGTAAACGTAAGTCACTCGGAAATCGGGATAAGCGTATTCCCCGTTTTCGCCCGCCTTGTTGAATATCCCGCAAAAAGCGTCGGCGTGCGAGTTTTCAGTGCCGAGTATGCCTATTCTGTATTTCGTCATTTCCCCCACCTCTTTAAATATTCTTGCGCGAACCTTCTGCCGAGTTCCCGCATTCCTTCGGGCGCGAAATGCACGGGCTCTTCTTTCGTGTGTTCGACGCCTTTACTCGTTATCCAGCCGCATTCGGGC
>CADBSX010000242.1 GCA_902797515.1 uncultured Eubacteriales bacterium
GCGAAATAGGGCAAAAGGCGTAATTTTATCTTCTTTAAAACAGGTCTTTCAAATGAATAGAGTTCTTTTCCGCTTTCCGCTCTGTATCCGTCCGTTTCGGCGGCAAGCGTTTTCGGATCGTCTTTTAAAGGCTCTACGGCAATATCGCCGTCCGCGCTCGCGAATACGGAAGAGAGGTCGCCGTTGTCGCATCCTTCGGCGCACAAGACGACGGGACCGTATGAAAACGCGACTTTTCCCGCGTCGTAATAAACTTTGTCGTTCGCGTAAACTCTCTTGCCTTTCATCCCGAAATCGACGTTGATCTCTTTCCCGTCGGAAATCCCGTCGAAGGTCAGAAAACCGTCCTTTTCGTTCGCGAATTTTTCGTCCGACCAAAAAGGCTTGCGCAGTTTTAAGGTCTTTTTCCCGCCCGCGGAAATTATCCTTATCCCGACTTTTCCGCTATACGGGAAGTCGGACGTCATTTCCGCTTTTACGCCGCAGGCGTCGAGAGAAGAGGTGATATACTGCGAAACGACGAGAGAATTTTCCGTCAGATAATATACGTATTGAGAAAGTTCGGCTATAAATCTGCATACGTTCGGCGGACAGCAAGAACAGTCGAATACTTTTACGCGTTCGAGGATCGGCAGTCTGTCTTTCGTCCAACCGACGTTCGTTTCGTTTTCCTTTATCTTATCGGCGTGTATTTCGAGCGGATTAGTGTAAAAGAACTTCGTTCCGTCAAGAGATATTCCCGAAAGTATTCCGTTATATAAAGCCCGTTCGAAAACGTCGCCGTACTTTTTATCGCCCGAAAGGCGGAACATCCTGTCCGCGAAAAAAGCGAGGGCGATAGCCGCGCACGTCTCGCTGTACGCCCGCTCGTTCGGCAGGTCGTATTTTCCCGCGAAACGCTCCGAACCGTAACAATTTCCGACGCCGCCGGTTACGAAAGTCTTACCGCTTATAATATCGTCCGCGAGCGCGTCAAGCGCGGCTATAAGCCGTTTATCGCCCGTTTTCATAGCGAGATCCGCCATACCGGAATAGAGATATAAAGCCCTTACCGCGTGTCCGACCGCCTCTTTTTGTTCTCTTACGGGCAAATGACTCTGTATTTGCTTGTTTTCCGCCGCGTTTTCCTCTCTTCCTCTTTGATCGATAAAAAATTCCGCGAGGCGCAAATATTTTTCTTTTCCCGTCAACCGAAAGAGTTTCATAAGCGCGAGTTCTATTTCTTCGTGCCCGGGGGACGAAAATCCCGTATCTTTTTTTACGGTGAAACGCTCGATTATATAGTCGGCGTACTTTTCGGAAAAGCGGAGCAATCTGTCGTCGCCGAGGTAAGTTTTCGCCGCGACGGCAGCCTCGAAGAGGTGTCCCGCGCAGTAGAGTTCGTGATCCCCTCTGCGCGTAAATACGGCGTCAGGCTCGTAAACCTGAAAATAAGAGTTGAAATATCCGTTTTCGAGTTGATTGTTTATAACGTCGTTTACTATTCCGTCGTATTTTTCCCGAAGAGCCTCGTCCTCTTTATCGCATAAAATATACGCCGCCGCCTCTAACCACTTCGCCACGTCCGAATCCCAGTATATATGCGATTTGTTTTCGGACGGAACGCATTTCAGAGCGTCCATGCGCCCCGTCTCTTTAAAGCGGTCGTAAACGGCGTTTACGGTCGCCGTCGCGTTTATTTTCTGTCTTTCGGCGAAAAATCCGCCCGTTATTTTACATTGTTTCAGATTTACGCTTTCCATAACTTTACCTCAAAAGTTTTTTGTGATATAATTATAATGGATTTTAAAGAATATTTCAATGCAAAAACAGATAAAAAATATGGATAAAAGGGCATATAAATGAAATACGCGGTCGTCGGTGAAAAAATTAATTACCACGGATCGGGAAAATCGGTGAACAGATTTCCGATGCGGCACGTCGAGAGGACGTTGAAGGACTACGAGATATTTTTCGTGGAGAGCGGCGTGCTTAACATAAAGCAGGGCGAAAACAGAGCGGTAAAACGGGGCGAAACGACACTGCACCTGAAAGATATGTATCAGGGCGGAACGGCGTATTCCGAAAATTCGTTCTATTGGCTGCATTTCGACGGGGAAATAGAGATTTTCGACGATGAAAAAGAGGCGAAAGAGCGGGCGGAAAAAACGGGCGGATTTTATTTTTCGGACTGGTTCGCGCCCGAAAATTCCGATTTCGCGGTGTCTCTTTTAAACGAAATGAACAGGCTCGTTTTCGAGCCGGACGCGAAAAAAGTGCTTGACGCGTTGATCTACGCGTTTCTGGCGGAACTCGCGAGGCAGTATTCGTCGAATAAAAGGACTTACGGTGGAAATAAAAAAATAGCGGAAATAGCGACGTTTATCAAACTTAACGCCGAAAAGGAACTCACGACAGGCGGCGTTGCGGAAAGATTTTCGTATAATCCCCGATACCTCGGAAAACTCTTTAAAAAGACCGTCGGCGTAAGCCTCGGAAAATATATAGAACAGCAGAAGATCGAAAAGGCGAAAAGGATACTGCTCGCGACCGACGACGGAGTGAGGGCGGTCGCGGAAAGCGTTGGATACAAAGACGAATTTTATTTTATGCGAGTATTTAAAAAAGCGACGGGAACTACGCCGACGAAATGGCGCAAGAC
>CADBSX010000243.1 GCA_902797515.1 uncultured Eubacteriales bacterium
CACGCCTAAAACGTCCGAAAGTTGGAAGAATTTGCCGTTATGCTGTACTGCCGTAGGCTCGCCTACTCCTATAAAACCGCCGCCGTTATACACGAATTTTCTGACTTCCGTTATAACTTCTTCGTCTTTCCAATTGTCGCCGCCGCTCCAAGCCGTTCCCGCGTCGCCGGCGTTTATAACTACGTCGTAGTCTTTAAGTTTACCGTTCTTTACATCATCGAAGTTTATGAAACTCACCTCTACCGGAAGCCCCGACAACGCCTCGTATATGCCTTGATAAGAATAACTCTGTTGATACCACAGTTCGTGCGCCGTCATGTTGCACATCCAACTTCTTATCTTGCCCCAACTGTTTAATACGGCGACTTTCGCGAAGTTCTTCGGCGTTTGAGTTTTTACAGTATCGTAAATATATCTGAACTCGTCGCAAATCTCCGCCGCTCTGTTTATGAATTTCGGGAATTTCGCCGCTAAACTCAAATAACCCCCGAAACCTATACGGTCGAGCGGATTGCGCATCATCGCGCGCCTTGCCGTTATCCAGTTGCGGTTGAGTTCGGCGACCGCGTTGTCCTCGTTTCCCTCGAAGAACGTGTCGGGGAAGAAATAAGGTAAAAATCTACCTTCTTTATATTTCACGCCCTCCACGTCCGAAAGCATACGCACCGTTACTCCGCCGCCTACGCTCCCGACTATCGCGTCGAGGTTTAATTCCTTAAACCTTTCCCCGAATATCTCCGCGCCTATCCAGCAATCGCCTAAAAACATCATCGCCTCTTTGCCGTTTTCGTGCGTGATTTTTACAAGGTCTTTTACCGTTTCGGTTACGAAAGACTGTATAAACTCCATATAGTCTTTATACTCTTTCGTCGGCACTCTGTGCGTTTGGTTATAATATCCCTGATCGGCAAGGTATTCCGCGCGCATTTTATAGCCGTATTTCTTTTCAAAGTCCTTGAATATACGCGGACTCGCCGCCATATTGTAGCCGAACCAGTCAACGTTTCTCTCTTTGCCGTATTGATTGAATACGAGCGAAAACATATATAAAAACGTGGTAAACCTCACGACGTTGCAGTCGGGATTTTCTTTGCACCACTTTTTCAGGTTTTCCCTTATGAATTTATTCGTTTTAGGCATATACGGATCGTACATTATATGGTGCGGTTCGTTCCAGCCGTTCGTTATGTAGTTATACATATGAACGGGATGCCAAAGGGATATCATGAAGAAAGATACCGTATATTGATGAAACGGCGTTGCGTTATTTATGATAATACTTCCCTCTTTCTCGTCCGCCGTCCAGTCGGTATGCACTTCGCCCGTAGTCCTGTCTATTACTTCGGTGTATTCCAAAGCCTCTGCCGACATATCCGGCTTGACCTGCTCGGAATAGAAAGTGTCCATAAGACGAACGGTCAAAGTTTTATCCGTCGCCGTTATAAACGGCGTCATTACGAGCATATGCTGCCACTCGTCGGGATTGTTCTTCGCCCACTCGTGATTTCCGCGGTCAACGAAATAAACGTTATACACCTTGTCCGCTATTTCTCTCGGATTTTTCGGGAGTTTTACTCCGTCGCAATCTCTCACTGCGTCCGCGCCCCAAAGCGCCGCTATTTTTTTAGTTCCTTCAACGAAACTCTCGTCCGTAGGTATGGTTATTCTGCCTTTTGACATTTTTCTTTAAGTCCTTATTGTTTTTCTATGCAAAATCTCGTTTGATATATCATATTCAACTTTCATATCCTTGGGGACTTCGACACATAGTTCTATTCCCTTTTCCACTCGCTCCCATTTGACTTTTATCTTGCCTTTTACAGAATTATACTCCGCTTCGGCGCGTTCAAGTCCTTTAACAAATTTCGGGGCTATTTTCACATCCGTCTTTCCATCGAAATAAGGATTGTAATGTATCCCGCAGACTTCCGTATAATACCACGCCGACACATCGCCCCAGAAATGATGGTTGAAAGACGTGCATTTGTTATCGTCGGACAAGGTAAAACGCATGTTTTCGGGAACGTGCAATATCTTTTCCCAGAGCGTGTTGCAATCTCTTTCCGCCATATATCCGTACATGGGATGATCGTGCGAACCGTCGCCTATCCACGATTCCCAGAATGTCGTCGCTCCGTTTTTAAGCATATATCCGAAAGACGGATATTCTTCGCCTTTCAATACTCCGTTGGTATCGTAATTCTACCTTTGCTCATTATTGTTTGTCCCTTAAAATAATTTCTATATCGATCGGCGGGAAAGAATGAAAGCCCCTTCGCCGAGTTTTTCAACACGCCCGTATTCTGAAAAATCGTATTCCGCCTTTATTCCTTTCGGTAAAGAGATATTATATAATGCGTTTTCGTCTTGTACTTCCCATTTTACGGAAATTTTGCCCGCGGCGCAGATATA
>CADBSX010000244.1 GCA_902797515.1 uncultured Eubacteriales bacterium
GACGAATATTACGAAAAGACGGGCGTTTACGTTCCCGTATGTTCGGACGGCGGAATAGTTTACGATCACCATATAACTCTCGCTCTCGCAATGGGCGCGGACTTTATAATGCTCGGCAGATATTTCGCGAGATTCGACGAAAGTCCGACGGAAAAGATCGCGATAGGCGGTAATTACTACAAGGAATATTGGGGCGAAGGCAGCAACAGGGCGAGGAATTGGCAGCGTTACGATATGGGCGGCGCGAGCAAACTTTCCTTTGAAGAGGGCGTGGATTCGTACGTTCCGTATGCGGGCAGGCTGAAAGACAACGTCGCGATGACTTTGAGTAAAGTAAAATCGACTATGTGCAACTGCGGCGCTCTGTCGCTTTCGGAATTCAAGGAAAAGGCGACGCTTACTTTGGTTTCGGCGACGAGCATAGTGGAAGGCGGCGCGCACGACGTAATACAGAAAGACAAAAACGGTATGATAAAATAAAAGAGGCGAAAAAATGAAAGCCATAGTGACCGTAATAGGCAAAGACAAGTCGGGCATAATTGCGAAAGTCAGCGCGGCTCTTGCCGAAAGGGAAGTAAATATAGAGGATATAAGTCAGACGATAGTGCAGGGCAATTTCACAATGATAATGCTCTGCGATCTCGGAGATAAGATAACGGTCGCGGAACTTTCCGACGACCTCGCGGAAACGGGAAAAGAGGCGGGCGTCGCGATACGCGTTCAGCACGAAGACATCTTCAACGCGATGCACAAGATCTGAAAGGTTAAAATGCTTAACAATCACGATATAATCGAAACGGTCGATATGGTGGAAAAAGAACACCTCGACATAAGGACGATAACGATGGGAATATCCCTTCTTTCGTGCGTGAGAGAGGGGGCTGAACCGACCGCCGCCGCGGTTTACGACAAGATCTGCAAAAGAGCGGAAAAAATAGTTTCCGTCGCGGACGAACTCGGCAAAACTTACGGAATACCTATAATAAACAAGCGCGTTTCGGTAACGCCCGTCAGTCTTATAACGGCGACTTTCGAGGGAAAGGAAGTAGTCGTCGCGAAGGCTCTCGACAAGGCGGCGAAAGAACTCGGAATAGATTTTCTGGGCGGTTATTCCGCGCTCGTTCACAAGGGGATGACTACTTACGAGCGTTCGCTTATAGAGAGTATTCCCGAGGCGCTTTCCGTCACGGACAGGCTTTGTTCGTCGGTAAACGTCGGCTCGTCGAAAACGGGAATAAATATGGACGCGGTGAAACTTCTCGGCGAGATAATAAAGCGCACCGCGGAAAAGACGAAAGATAAAGACGGACTCGGCTGCGCGAAATTCGTCGCGTTCTGCAACGCGGTGGAAGACAATCCGTTTATGGCAGGGGCTTTTCACGGCGTCGGCGAGGGCGATACGGTGATAAACGTCGGCGTTTCCGGTCCGGGAGTGGTGCATAGCGCGATAAAGAATATGCGCGGAGCGACTCTCGACGAAATATCCGAAGTAATAAAGAGAACGGCTTTCAAGATAACGAGGGCGGGAACGCTGATAGCGAAAGAGGCGGCGAAAAGGCTCGACACACAGTTCGGCATAGTCGATCTTTCCCTTGCGCCTACGCCCGTCCGCGGCGACTCGGTCGCGCATATCCTCGAAGAGATAGGGCTGGAATCGGTCGGTTGCCACGGCACGACCGCCGCGCTCGCAATGCTTAACGACGCGGTGAAAAAGGGCGGAGTTACGGCGAGTTCGTCGGTCGGCGGGCTGTCGGGCGCGTTCATTCCGGTAAGCGAGGATATAGGTATGATAAACGCCGCCGAAAAGGGCTCTGTAACGTTAGATAAACTCGAAGCGATGACGGCGGTTTGCAGCGTCGGGATAGATATGGTCGCCATCCCCGGGGATACGCCCGCGGCGACGATATCGGGCATGATAGCCGAC
Organism: uncultured Eubacteriales bacterium; assembly: GCA_902797515.1. GTDB lineage: Bacteria > Bacillota > Clostridia > Christensenellales > Borkfalkiaceae > UBA10281. The sequence goes on from CADBSX010000244.1 coordinate 1,925, forward strand.
GAAGCGGCGATAGGTATGATAAACAACAAGACGACGGCGGTGAGAGTTATCCCCGTTATCGGGAAAAAGGTCGGGGATAAAGTCACGTTCGGCGGACTTTTGGGCGAAGCGCCGATAATGGCGGTAAGTCCTTATTCCTGCGAAACGCTTATTTCGCGCGGCGGACGTATTCCCGCGCCTATACA
>CADBSX010000245.1 GCA_902797515.1 uncultured Eubacteriales bacterium
AAGAACTGCTACGTGTTCGACGGCAATAAGACGGGCTACGATTATTATTACGAGAGCAACGGCAAGTGGTACTACATGGCGCGGGAAGGCACGACGCAGGATGCGATTCTCAATGACATACTTACGAGTGAATCGTGGATGTATTTTGGAGTTATCTTCTATGCTTACAGAAATTTCGATGAAGAGATGAAGAAAACCGAGATCACCTTCCTCGACAGACCTGCGTATCAGTACGTTTTCACTTCCGACGACGGCTCGACGGTCGAGTTCGTATTCGATAAAGAAACGGGGCTCTGCATGAAAGGTCAGACGTTGCCGACTAATGCGGGCTATTACGTGAGTACGACTTACTGGGTAGCCACCGAATTCACTTTCGGTGTGAACGTAACGGCTCCTACCGAATTCGAACCCGCACCGACTCATTGACGGTTGTAAAATTCTTAGCAGAAACCGAAAAACGGAGCCCCGCCGCTATTGCGGCGGGGCTTTGTTAAAAAAATGCGTTTCGGTCGAGGTTTTCGTCGTCGGTTTCGCCCGTGAATCCACCGTAAAAATTTTTCCGCATAGTTTTTGCAACCGTATAAAAATTCTTTACTTATAACAAATTAAATGTTATAATAAATATTATATAAAATAGGTCAGTAGGTCATAAATTAGAAAAGCGATATGGAAACTGAAAATTTGTTTGAAAAATATAAAAAACACCTGAAGCGTGAAGGCTTTCTGAAAGCCCTTTTGACGGGGGTTATTTTCGGATTCGCTTTTAACTTCGTATTCGCCGTTTTGTCGTGGCTTTTCTTCCCGCATTTATTCTGGATAGGGTTCATATTCCTCGCCGTCATAACGGCGGCGGTGACCGCGGTTTTTTACCGTTTCAAATACAAGCCGAACGAAAAGACGATCGCGAGAAGGCTCGATTCCGAATACGGTCTGAACGAGAGAATAATCACGATGACGCAATTTAAGGACCGCTCGGACGACTATATCTATGAAAAACAGAGAAAAGACGCTCTCGGCGCGTTGGAAAAGGTTTCCTCTACGCCAATGAAAGCGGCGATCGCCGCCACGCTTATAACGGTCGCGTCGATAACCGTCGCATTGAGTATGGCGGCGTCCGTACTCCCCGTAATAACTTTTATAGGACTTGCGCCTACGGGAAGCGCTCTTATAGTAGACGTATCGACGGAGCAGAAATGGTTCGACGTGTCTTACGAGATAAGAAGCGGAGAAGGAATGATCGAAGGAAACGTCTTTCAAAGAGTCGAAAAAGGCGGATCGACGGAAGGCGTCATTGCCGTTCCCGACGAGGATTGGGTATTTTCTTCGTGGGACGACGGTCTTGTAAATCCTTACAGGACGGATACGGACGTTTCGGCGAACCTGACCTATATGGCGATTTTTTCGGAAAATGAGGATCTCCCGTATTCTAACGCGGCGGATAACGAAGGTTCGGAAAAAAAAGAGGCGGACGACGATCCTGATAAGCCGCCCGAAAGAAAAGGACAGGACGGCAGCGGTTCGGGAAGCGGTATGTACGTTTACGAGCCTCATAATCAGGTCATAGACGGCGAAACTTATTACGGAGATGCGGTTTTCGACAATGCCTATGAAGACGTTATGGATGAACTTTCCAAGAATAAAGATATTTCGGATTTCGAGAAAGAAATGATAGTCAGTTATTTCAGATCTATCGAACAATAAAATAAAAATAAAGAGAGAACAATTATGATTTCAGAAAAAGACATCGAACAATTCAGCGCGCAATGTAACGATATATTCACTCAGGTAAGAAGAGACGTTATAGGGCAGAACGAAGTCGTCGAAGGAACTATCGTAGCCATGATCGCGGGCGGTAACGTTCTTTTGGAAGGGGTTCCGGGAGTCGGGAAAACGAGACTTGTAAGAACACTCGGCAGGGTTTTCGATCTTCCGTTCGCGAGGATACAGTTTACTCCCGATCTTATGCCTGCGGACGTCACGGGAACGAATATAATCGTCAAAGACGAAAAAGGCAATTCGAACTTCGAGTTTCAGCCCGGTCCCGTTTTCAGCAACATAATACTTGCCGACGAAATAAACAGGGCGACGCCGAAAACGCAGTCCGCGCTACTCGAAGCAATGCAGGAGCATACGGTTACGGTAATGGGTGTTTCGAGAAAACTTGCCGAACCATTTTTTGTTCTCGCGACTCAAAATCCTATCGAACAGGACGGAACTTATCCGCTTCCCGAAGCGCAGATGGACCGTTTTATGTTCAAACTCATCGTTCCGAACCCGTCCTTGGACGAGCTTATGCAGATCGTAAATATGACGCAAAAGACGATGGCGGAAGTTGCGGACTGCGCGTGTACGGGCGAACAACTTCTCAAAATGCGTGAAACGGCGAATCAGATACCGGTGGCGGATGAAGTTATGAAATACGCTATGACTTTGACTTCCGCGACTCACCCCGACAGTGAGTGCGCGTCAGACGCGGCTAAGAAATACGTGAGACTCGGCGCAAGTCCGAGAGCCGGACAGGCTCTTATTTCCGCGGCTAAGGTCAAGGCTCTTATAAAAGGCAGGTACAACGTCGCTTACGAGGATATAAACGAATTAGCGCATCCCGTTTTAAGACACCGTATGAAGCTTAATTTCGAAGCCGTCGCGGAAAGAATATCGGCGGACGCGATAATAGATATGATAATCGGGGAAGTAGGGAAAACCATCAAATGATAAGTGCGGTAAACGAATGATCGCGCGACGGAGCAAGTAAATGAAGGTCTCTTATTTAAACGATAGGTTTTTCAGTCGTTTGGAAACGTTATCGTTGAATCTGAAAGCGAATCTTCGCGGCTATTTCGGAGGAAAACACCTCGTCTCGACGTACGGACAGACGGTGGAATTTTCCGATTACCGCGAATATCAACTCGGCGACGATATACGTAGAATAGATTGGAATTTATTCAGTCGTTTTGAAAAATACTTTCTCAAACTGTTTACCGATGAAAGACAGATGCAAATACAGATTTTTCTTGATTGTTCCGGTTCGATGGGCAAAGACAATCCCGCAAAGTCGGCTTATGCTATGGCGACGGCTGCCGCTCTCGGATTTTTATCGGTACACAATATGGATAAAGTTACTTTCAACATAATGAAAGGCGAACGCGCTGAAAACCCGTTCGGAACCATAGTCGGAAAGACTGCGTTCTATAGGTCGGTAAGCGCGCTTTCTGACGTTGAATTCGAAGGTTCGTCCGATATTGCTTCGTGCGTAACGAATTGTCCCGATACGAGTACGGGAAACGGTCTAACGATTATCATATCCGATTTTTTTACTGATAGCGACTGGAAAAAAGCCGTCGATTATCTGTGTTATAAGAAAAGGCAGGTGCTTCTGGTTCAGATAATGACTCCCGACGAAGCCGAACCTCCGTACGAAGGCCGATATACGCTTATCGACGCCGAGTCCGAAGATGTTTCGGATACGAAAAATATGCGAATACGTATTACGAAGAATATGCAGAAAGCGTATGCACAGGCTCTCGGAGACTATGAACGTGATATTAAGGAGTTTTGCGTTAAAAGGAACGTTGATTTCGTTTCGGTAAAGACCGACGTTGAAATAGAAAAAATGCTTTTCGGACAATTATTGAAGGTAGGTATAATGGGATGACGTTTCTTATTCCTTTAGGATTGATCGGGCTTTTGGGTATCGTCGGTCTTATTATAATCTATATTATCAAGCCGAATTACCAGCAGAAAGTTATTTCAAGTACGTTCATTTGGAAATTAAGTCTTAAATACAGGAAAAAGAGAATACCGACCAGTAAATTGAGAAATATACTCATTATTCTTTGTCAGGTATTTATTTTGGCAATACTCGCTTTAATTCTCGCTAAACCTTCGCAAATTCTCAAAGCTCAGGTAAAAGAGGCGGAAATCGTAGCTATACTCGATTCTTCAGCAAGTATGAGAACGAAAAACGATGCCGGTATAAGCCGTTTTGAGAGGGCGATAGATGAAATTCTTAAAAAGGCGGAAGAAACTTTCAAAAACGAAGGAATTATTTCGGTTATTCTTGCCGACAGCGAGCCGTCCACAATATCTCACAGGATCACTGCGGCAGGCAAAGACGGATTGATTTCCGTAATGAGGAACCTTATTGAATCGGATTCTTGCTCTTACGGTGTTTCCGATCTCGATCAGGCGCTCAGACTTTGCGAAGATAATATCGAAGAAAATCCCGACTTGCAGATATTCGTTTATACTGACAACGAATATTCTTATCTTCCCGACGGAATTAACCTCGTCAACGTCTCCGACGGCACCGAATGGAATGCCGCAATACTGAGAGCTGAGGCGGAACTCGAGGACAATTATTATAACTTTTTAGTCGAAACCGCGTGTTACGGGCGGGATATTGAACTGTCGGTTAACGTCGATATTTACGGAGCGAACGCGGGCGATGCGAATTCGGCGGGAACGGACGTGAATTTTTCGGCGAGCATTCGTTGCGAAGACGACGCCGTTACGAAAATCGTTTTCAGAAATTATGATAAACAGGCGCTCGATTACGGCGACGAAAACGTAGTTCAGATTGAAATATACGACGAAAATAAAGTCTTTTCTTACCAATCGATTCACGTTTACATAACGGTTGATGATTCGTATAAGGAAGATAACGCTTTCGATATTTACGGCGGGCAGAAAGAGGTTGTCAAGATATTATATTC
>CADBSX010000246.1 GCA_902797515.1 uncultured Eubacteriales bacterium
TACGAGGCTAATTCCATCTATCTTATGGCTTACAGGGGGCTCGGCGGAGTAGTCGAAATACCCGACGATAGAGGATTTACCACAATATACAGTTACGCTTTTTCAAACTATGAATACGTTGATAAAGATCTTACTGCCGGCGATGTTATTGACAAGGAAGATCCCTACTATATCAAACAAACGTTCATAGGCGAGGACACGATAACAAAAGTAATAATTCCCGAAGGCGTCATAGCCATAGAGTCTTACGCATTCGCGAATCTTACCGCGCTTGAAGAAGTCGTTCTTCCTTCTACGCTTACGAAAATAGGAGTAGGCGCGTTCTACAAGTGCGAAAAATTAAAGAAGATCAATCTCGAAAACGTTAAATTTATTAACGAAAAGGCATTTTCAGGTTGCGTTATCGAAGAGGCGGACTTCTCGCAAATGGTCGCGATAGGCGATTATGCGTTCGGACTTACCGAAAGAGATGAATACACGCTCGACGAATCGAACAGACCTGTATTCAAGAAGAATCTACTCGTAAACTTGGATCTTCCGAAATGTCAATCGGTGGGCAAAGGAGCGTTCCGCCTGAACGAAGATCTTACGAGCGTCGCTTTCAAAACGTACGGACTTAAACTCGGCGAGAAAGCGTTCGAGGGATGTCGGTCGCTCTATGAAGTTTCCGTGAACGCGGCGGTTATATCTCCGTACGCATTCGAAGGGTCGGGACTTGAAAAGGTCACTCTCGGTAAAGACGTAAAGGTAATAAGCGAATATGCTTTTTCCGGCGCGAAAGTATCTTCGTTCAACGTCAATCCCGCGAATACGGAGTTTAAATCCGAAAACGACGGATCTCTTTTATGCAGTAAAGACGGAAAGACTCTTATTCTTGTTGCTCCCGCATATTCGGGTTCATCCAATACTGTTACTCTCGATACAGTCGAGATAATAGGTTCCGGCGCGTTTTCGGGCAACGGTAAGGTGTGGTACGTGATCGCTCCTAACGTCAATACGGTGAGATCTTATGCGTTTGCCGGATGCGGGAATTTACGTTCGGTAACTTTCGGAAACGTAACGAAGATAGGCGAATACGCTTTTAAAGGAGACACGTCGTTAGAGCAAACACCGAATCTTTCCGGAATACACGAAATCGGAACGGGCGCTTTTATGGGATCGGGGTTGAAAACGGTAGATATTCCGGACGGTTGCTCGGTAGGAGCGTATGCATTTGCGAATTGCAACGCTCTGACCGAAGTAAAGACGGGTGAAGGATGTTTTATTGGCGATTATGCGTTTTATTCGGAAAACCTCGTGGACGGAGCAATAGCGACATACCTTAAAAACGGCATTTTCACGCTTTCGCCCGACGGCGCGGTGGCAATAAACGAAACTTTCTTTTTCGCTTCGGTCAGAAGCGAGATTAAAGAGATTTTAAGACAGGTGCTTACAATCAATTATACTTATATAGACTCCGATCACCGTTACGTATTCAATTACGAACTCGGCAGTTTCTCGTCGCTTACGAAAGCGGAAATAGGTAAAAACGCGGAAATCGGCGGATATGCATTTGCCGGAAATATGCGATTGACCGATTTATCTTTGGGTGAAGGAACGCGTATAGGAGATTATGCATTTTATAACGACAACGCTCTTTCGTCCGCGGACCTTTCGGGTGTTTCAAGCATAGGAGCGTATGCCTTTTCAGGTTTGGTCGCGTACGATATCAGTTATATCGGCGGCGTTTATTCTTACGCCCGCAACGCGAAGGGGATAAGAGTCACCTGTTATTCGCCGTCCGTTTCCGACGCGGATCTTTCGTATGTAAAAGACGAAATCGACGAGAACGGACACGTCGTATCGCATGGTATCGGTGAAGGCGCGTTCTCTTATAACGGGCATCTCGTTTCCGTCAAGATAGGCAGCGGAGTTAAGGAAATATCTTCCGCGGCATTTGAAAACTGTTTCTCGCTTGTTTCTGTCGATATGCCTGTTTTGAATTCGGTCGGCTCTTATGCGTTTTACAATTCGGCGATAACGTCGTGCGATTTGTCAGAAACGGAGTATATCGGCTCGTATGCGTTTGCAAAGACGGGAATAACAGGTGTGACTTTAAAAGACGAAGTTGTAATTTCCGACGGCGCGTTTTACCGATGCGAAAATCTCGCCGTTGCCGATGTGTCGAAAGCTCTTTATATAGGCGAATACGCGTTTTACGCTACGGCGATAGAAAAAGTTAATCTTTCGGGAGCGGAGGCGGTCGGGAACTTTGCGTTCAAGGATTCCGCCGTTACTGACGTCGTTTTAGGCGAAAAACTCGTTTATATCGGTGAAAATCCGTTTGCGGGATGTGAAATCGAAACCTACGGAAAGACTGAAAATATAACGTTTAACGGAACGGTAGTGGGAACGGAGATCATCGGCGATTACGAAGTGGGAGAGAATATAGAAGTAATAGACGGCGTTATATATAAAAAAGTGCCGAACGGACTCGTGCTCGTTTCTTTCCCGAAAAGCAGAGATGACAAAACCTTTGAAGTAGCGGACGGGACCATAAGGATAAGCGCGAACGCGTTTGAAGGCTCTCTTATATACAGCGTGACTCTTCCGAGATCTCTCACCGCTATAGGAGACAAGGCGTTCTACGGTTGCGGGAACTTATATATGGTGGTATTCACGGGATATTACGCGCCGCTTCTTGAGGAAACCTTCGACAGGGAATATTTCGTTCCCGAAAATTACCCCTCCGAAAAAGACGTCGGAACAGACGGTCTCGGGATATCGAAATATTACGTGTGGAATATGTCGTCCAATCATAATGCGATGTATTATGGGGCTAATTTCGTCGATTATATCGGCAAGAACGACGGAAAAGTCGTTATGGTAAGACCGCAGAACGGTCAGAATTACGACACGTTCGTAACTGCGCATTACTTCGGTTCTACCGTTGACGGCGGCAGTGCCGTAACTGAAGAAACCGAAAAAGTTATAGCGCTTATAAACGCCATACCGGACACGTCGGAACTTATGCTTTCTGATGAAGAAAAGGTAAAGGCCGCGCGGGACGCTTATGATAAACTGCCGAACAACGAGCAAAAATCTCTCGTCGATAAAGCGGTCGGAAACAAACTTTCGGAAGCGGAAGAAGTAATAATTTATCTCAAAGGCAATACCGATCCGAAGGATGACGGAGAAAAGAAGGAAATCGAAGAAGTTTCCGGATTCGGAACGTTTATGAAAAATAATATATTCGGACTTTCTGTTGCGGCGGCAATAGCGGTAGCGTTTGCGGTTTATATCATATTGACAAAAAAATTCGCAGCGGGGAAAGCCTCGGAAAAGATTGCAAACGGCGAAGTTGCCGAGTCGGCGAACGACGAAGAAAAAGAGGAAAGTTCCGAAGGGAACAAGTGCGAAGAAAATTCGGACGACAACTCCGACGAGAACTGAAACGAAAAGAGGAAACAATGAATAAAGCAAAAACGATTGTAGCGCTTTTTTGCGCCGCGCTTTCCGTAGCGGCTCTTAGTGCCTGTGCGAAAAGCAGTAGAGTCGAAGAATACAGTTCCGAAGGTTATACGGTTTCCGTCATCTACGACGCAAACGGAGGAAAATTTATCGGAAGGGAAGGAATATACGTTATGGATCTTTTCAATCCTTCCGATTACGAAAAGAATTCCGACGGCTCGGTTTCGATAAAGCTTACAGAACCGACTTCGCCGAAAAGGCACGTCGGGGGATCGGATCCTATAACTCTTTCGCTTTCCGACCATTTTTTTGCCGGTTGGTATAAAGAGAGAACGGTTGAAAAAGACGCGAACGGAAAAGCAAGAGACGAAGACGGGCGCGAACTCTCCGAGAGGGAAGACGGAACGTATTATTACACTTCGGCAGACAATGAAGGAAATCTCACAGAAATAGATTCCGTGCCGACTTACGAATATAGCGGCAGATGGGACTTCGATAACGATAGGATAGTTTACAATCCGTCGCAGGGAAAATTTTCTATGACATTGTATCCCGCGTGGATAAAATATTACGAATTTGAATATTACGCGGAAAACGGCGACGGAGAATGGGAGATTATCGGAAAGACGGCATTCAACTATAAGGACGTCGAAATATCGGGCGGAGAGAGCGACAAGGATACGATTTGGATGCCCGAATGGAAAGACGGCGCGATGAATTATTCTCATAAATATGCCGACGGCTCTGCTTACGAGTTTCCGAGCGTAGAAAACACAACTTTTATAAACGCATACGTTGACGAAAGTTGCAGTGAACAAATAGTCGGCTCTCTGAAACACAGCGGAACTATCGACTACGCGACGGGAAAAGCGGTGAACAGAGTACGTAAAATATACGTAAAAACGGAAAACGTCGTAAGGTATAAGATCGAAACCGCTGAGCAACTCGGTAAAAACGGCAACGCGAAAGGCGTTTACGAAATACTGTCCGATCTTGATTTTACGGGAGTCAATTGGCCGCTCGCTCTGTCTATCGGCGAATTCGAGGGCGAATTCATAGGCGTAGGCGGAGTGCGCAGAATAAGCAACGTTTCCGTTAAGTTCAATTCCGAAACTGCGTCGAAAGGCGGACTTTTCGGCAAAATAACGAACGGGGCGAAGATTGAGAATATCGCATTCGAAAACGCCGTTTTAGACGTGGCGA
>CADBSX010000247.1 GCA_902797515.1 uncultured Eubacteriales bacterium
AAACTCGCCGTGTTGTCTTTCGGACTTGCGGCGGCGAACGACGGGAAAGAGAATATAAGCGACTTTTTCGCCGCGGCGGGATTTACCGACGCGGAATACGCGAAAGCGTACGACGAAACTCCGACGGAAAATTCGGTCGCTTACGCCTTTGCGAAAAAGAAACTCGGCGAAAATAATCTTATCGCCGTTTCGGTGAGGGGCTTTAAATACGACGCCGAGTGGGCCGGGAATTTCAACGTCGGAAAAGACTGCCGTCACGACGGATTTTACGCCGCGGCGGGCAAGATATACGCCGCGCTCAAAGAATACCTTAAAAAGCATTTTTCCGACGGCGATAAACTTTGGATAACGGGATACTCTCGCGGCGGGGCGTGCGCGGGTGCTCTCGGAACTCTTATAAACGACGACGTCGATTTTATCGTCGCGGACAAAAAAGACGTATTCGTCTATACGTTTGAAAGTCCCGCGGGCGCGCCCGCGGATCGGAACGCGGACGACCGCAATATATTCAACGTCACGTCGTCCGCGGACGCCGTATGCCTTTTTCCGCCCGAGGAATACGGATTTAAAAGGGCGGGAACGGATATAGACGTCTTTTCTGAAAATTATAAGGCTTTGGCGGAAAATAACGGTTTCCGCCGCGAGGTAAGAGAGTACAAGTCCGACGGAAACGGCGAGTTTCCGGAGCCGAAAACGCTCTATAAGTCGATTATCGGCAACCTTATCGCCGAAAAGGAAGATTATAAGACGGGGGATATATCCACTCGCGAAAAATACGTCGAGAACTTGCAGGACGCGGCGGAGTACGCCTTTATCCTGTATTTTTCAATGAACTATCCGGATCGCGTAAAGTTTGCGCAAAAGATCGCGGAAGGACTTGAAGACGGCAGTCGCCTCGTCGGGATGATCTTCGGCAACGGCCTTTATTCTTTTATAAAGGAAACTTTCGACGGCCTTTCCGTTTCATACGACGACGAAAGGCTGAAAAATTCCTGCGCGCTTATAAAAAACGTTTTACTGCATTACGCGGCGGCGTGCGGCGGGATAGAGGGAACGCGGAAAACGCTCGGCATTTTTGCGGAAAACGTCGGCTTTATATTGCAGATGCACTCGCCCGAAATGTTATATCCGCTCTTATTGAATAAATACGGTAAGTGATCGTAAAATAAAAATCCCCGCGGGCGCGCCCGCGGGGATTTTTTTAATTTAAGGTATCATCGAATTGTCGTATTCGTCGATCAACGTATCGTCGTCCGCTCTTTCTTCCGCCTTTTGCCGTTTAGTATTTTCCGTCGTTTCGTAAGGTCGGACGTTTTTCTCCGGCGTTTTGCTTTCTTGGTTTTTTTCTTTTCTTATCTGAATAGGTTTTACAAATGATACGATAATCATTCCGATCACAGACGAAATTATCATAAAAGGATTTCCTGTTAACGCAGTCGTTATGCCTGCGCCGAAGGAAAGCACCGCCGCTATTATAAAGCCTGCTTTATGTTTAAATATTGCGGCGAAAATTGCATATATAATGTAAAATCCTAATGATCCACCGAGTATAGTTACCATAATTTCTTCTCCTTTTATTACTTTTTGCCGTCAATATCCGACGGCGTATTTAGTCAATTCGGTTATATATGCGATATGCGTGCCGCGCCCGAATATTTCGACCGCCGCTTTACCGGCGAAAATCTTTATAACGGTTCCGTAACGCCCTTTTCTGTTCAGGTCTTTATAGCCGACCGTATCGCCAACGACTATCGTTTCGCCTTTCAGATTATGAACAGCGGGGATATACGGTTTTTCTTCTCCGCACCTTTCCGCAAAATCTCCTCTTGCTCCGTTATAATTCATTATCTTTCCCCCCTCAATACGTTTTTCCGTCTTGCGCGGGCTCGGTCGTTTCGCCGTCTTTTGCCTTGGTTTCTTTTGCTTTTTTCTGCGCCCGCTTTATCGCGTTTTTCTCGCGCACGGTAAGAGAAGGATCGTATAGATCGATTTCGCTCTCGCAGAAATTTTTCAGACGCTTCGGCGATAAGCAGGGGCGGACATCAAATTCGTCAATATCTATACGCTCGGAAACGCCGACTCTCCACATATCGCGCACGCCGTCGTCCGTCGCACTAAAAGCGGAATACGCGCCAACGCCGATATTATCCGATTCCTTTTCGACGTCTATATTCGCGCCGAGAAAGACGAATTCCCAGCCTTCTTCGCCCTTTTCGTCGATAAGTTTCGTAACTTCTGCGTGAGAGAACTTTTTGCTCGAATTTTCGAGTCCGTCCGTTATAATGAAAAACATAGTGTATTCGGGAACGTCCTCTTTACGGATATACTTGCGGATATACGCGATATGCTCTATCGTTTCGCCTATCGCGTCGTAAAGGGCGGTGCAGCCCTCCGCGACGTATTCTGTATCCGTCATTTTTTTGACTTCGGCTATGTTTATCCTGTCGTGAAGAGTTTTGAGTTCGGTGTTGAAAAGGACGGTCGTTACCAAAATCTCGTCGAAATCGCTTTGCTTTTTCTTTTGTTCGATAACGGAATTGAATCCCCCTATCGTGTCGCTCGTAAGACCTTGCATCGAGCCGCTCGCGTCCAAGATAAAGACCGCTTCTAAAATTTTTGCCATTTTTGTTTACCTCCGTAAAAATATTTTTGTTTTGCGTTTGCAAATTACGCTTTTTATTATATCACGCTTTCCCCGCCCGCGGTCGCCCGCGAGGCGACCGCGGGCGGGGAGCGTAAAGCCCCCGTTTTATTTAAGACCGAGAAGAGGTTGTCCGTACGCGTAGAGAGCTTCGTTTATGCGGTCTATCCTGTAAACGCGCCTTTTTATGAAGTGCGACACGATAACGTCGGTCACTATATTGTCGGAAAAGGCGTAGCCCGCGCTCTTTAAAAATATTTCCGCCTCGCGGTATTCGAGTTTTAAGGCGACGGCGAACGCGAGGACGGTGTTTTTTGTCGGCGCGTAGTATTTCTTATGCTTTATCTTATAGAACAGCCGCCTATCGACGTTTGCGCGTTTATAGCAGTCGGAAGGCTTGATCTTTTTTTCGCCTATAAGCCTGAAAAGCATTTCGGAAAAGGTCTCGAAGTTCCCCGTCAGGGCGAGTTTGTGCCGCAACTTTTTCAGCAGTAATTCCGTGTCGTGC
>CADBSX010000248.1 GCA_902797515.1 uncultured Eubacteriales bacterium
ATCATCGCGAAAACGGGCGAGCCGTATATTCTCGACTGGTCGCACGCGACGCAAGGCAACGGGGCGGCGGACGCGGCGCGGACTTATCTTTTATTCAATCTGTCGGGCGACAAGGAAACGGCGGAAAAGTACCTGAAACTGTTCTGCAAAAAGAGCGACACGGCGATGCAATACGTACAGAAATGGATGCCGATCGTCGCGGCGTCGCAGTCGGTAAAAGGCAACGAAGAGGAGCGCGATTTTCTTCTTCGCTGGGCAAACGTGATAGATTATCAATAAAAATCAATTCATTAAACGGCGAGGCTGAAATTCAGCCTCGCCGTTTAAATTCCGTTTTGTCAGCGGCAAGCCCCGCGGGAATTACGTATTCTCGGTTTCTACCCGCCCCGATTTACAACTAGGCGAAATGTTTTTATGTGCTCGCATTGTTATTCATACCAAATTCAACGCTTTTAAAAACCTTTTTCCAATATTCTTCTCTTTCTATAATATATTCTTTTTGTGTTCTCATATCAAAAATCTCTAATATCGTATAAGTAAAATTATCAATAATATAGTTCGCCCCGTTTTTTTTCATTTTTTCAAAAGTTTTATTCCCACCGGTTAAACTATTTATGTTTGCATATGCTGACCATCTTTGCCATATGCCTTCATTTTCACCATATGCAGAGCCAATATAAAGTTGTCCTGTTGATTTGTCTGTAATACAATAAACTCCTTTTACACAGGAAAGGGCTTGCTCCCATTCGGGCGATTCATTTCGATAAATAACCTGTAAATCATGATGTGTCAAATAAACTTTATTATAGCCGGGGAAATTTTTTAATGCCGTTGACGGTGTTAAGGAATATATTTCAGGATTTAATTGAGTTTTGACATTGTTAAACCAACGGCTATATAAATTTCTTCCTATTGGTTTTTCCAATTTAATTATTAACCTTTTTCTATATTCTTTAAAGGCATTTTCGAGTTTTAAAGTATATCCTATATCATATTTTTTTTCCGGAATAATCTTTTCTACTTTATATAGCCCGCCAAATATGTAAAATTGTGGACCAAACGGATCATATTGAGCAAAAGTAAGAAGGTGTTTAGCCTTATCTAAATTATTATTTGGTTGCAGTGTTCGATAAGCGTTCATTCTTATCCAACCATCATCAACACTTTCCTCACTATTTTCCAATAAATTATCCCATGCTCTTTTTCCGTTATGCCCTTCGGACATATTAAACTTGACTTTTACGTCACTAAAATTATCTAACCTAAAAAAATCCATAAAACTTATCATATTTACTCTTTTTACTCCTTATATTTTTCATTTGCTGTTTGTAGGTTTTTCTTTATCCTTTCCCGAAGTTCTTTCGGCGAAACTATTTCGACGGCGTTTAAGTACTGCATCGCCCAGTATTCCATGGCGTTTACGCTCGCTTTCGTCCTGATCGAAAACCGTCCGTCCGCTCTTTCCTCTATCCTCAAATCTTTTCCGAGCCAGTCGATTATCTGATCGATAGCCCAACCGTCCGCGATAAATTCGATCGGCTGCGGCTCGTCGAAAAACATATACGGCATCGACCTCGAAAACCGCTTGTAATCTATTCCGCTTTCAAATCCTTCGATCGATTTTAAAGGCGTTCCGTTTTCTTCGGATAAGCGTATATCCGTTATCCTGTCCATACGATAATACTGAATATGTCGCCATTTTTCGTTAAATCCCATTAAATAATAGCGTTGGTTGTGAAGTATCATCTGATAAGGGCTGACCGTATGCGTCGCCGAACGGTGCATTTTCTTATCCGCGCCGTATTTATTATAATCAAACGTTATCTTTTTCCCCTTTTCTATCGCCTCGTCCGCGATCTCTATATTATAAAACACGGCGACGTTCTCCGTCTTTTCCCAATCGTTTACGGAATAGACGTGTTTAACTCGTTTTTTAAAATATCTGTTAGCCTCGCCGCAGAGTTTTTCTATTACGTCTTTCGACTGTTTCGGCGTTATATATCTGCTCGAAAGAACGCCGTCTATAAGAAGTTTGAGTTCGCTTTCTTCAAACTTTCTTTCGGCGAGATAAGATCCTCTTTTCGTCGTTTCTATATCATATCCCGCCTCGTTTAAAAGGGATATGTTCCTTCCGACGGCTTTTCTCTCTATAATAAGCCCGTATTCCTTATCCAAAAGCGCGACGATCTCTTCGTGTTTGAGCGGATGTTCTTCGTCGCTGTGTTTTTCAAGGATATTCAATATCCTTATAAGCGCGAGTTTTTTCGGTTCTAAACTTTCCATAATTTCCTTCGTTATAATTCATTATACCGAAAACGTCGCAATAAATCAAGCGATATTCATAATCGCGCGAACGTCATCCCAAACTAAAAATTCCCTTTCGTAAAGCGCGTCGGCGACTTTATCCAATAAATTTCGGTTTTTCGTGATCAGCGCGACCGTTTCTTCGTAAAATTCACTTAAAATTTCCGAAACCGAATCGGCTATGCGGTCGATCCGTCCGATCGGCTGTTTTTCGCTATAATATCTTTTCCAATAAATACGCGAAAATCCTTTTAAAGCGAGTTCTTCAACGCAACGTTCCGTAAGTCGGCTCGCTTTTTTTATATCCCATCCCGCGCCGAAATCGGGAACACCGTAAACTATTTCCGCGCTCGCTTTTCCCGCAAGCGAAACTACGACTATGTTTTTAAATTTTTCAAAAGAGAGAACTTCTTCGTCGTCGAAAGAACAACATACACCGCCCACGTCGCCGTATCTTTTCGCCGAAAGCAAAGCGACTTTTTCACCTAAAAGAGCGGCGGCGACGGCGTGCCCCGCCTCGTGATAACAAATTTTGCGTTTTTCTTTTTCGTTCGTTGTTTCCGACGGCAAGCACTGCGTTGAAACGCGCAACGCGGCAAATATGAAATCTTTCCTGCTTATTGTCGATCGGTTTTCGTAGCCCGCGTATAAGCCCGCTTCGTTCACGACGTTTTCAAGATACGCGCAGGATCTTCCCGCCGAAACTTCCGCGGCAAATTCCGCCGTAAGGTCTTCCGCCGTTTTTTTGTTCGTTAAAAATCGCGCGACTATCTTTACGGCGTCCTCCCTGCTCGGCGTTTCTACTTTTATTTGTCTCCCGAAACGCCCCTCTCTAAGCAAGGAACGGGGAATATTGAAAATATCGTTTGCGGTCGCGACCGTAAATACGTCTTTCCCTTTCATGTCTTCCAGACAAGATTGAATAACCGCAAATTCTTCCTTATTGCTGTCCTCTCTCAAATTGTCTTGCGCGAATTTGTCCATATCGTCCAAAAAAACGATCGACGGTTGATTTTCTTCCGCGTTTTTAAAAGTTTCCCTTATCTTGTCCGTAAACGCGCCGTCCGCGCGATCCTTTTTACAAGAAAAGCATATTCTTCCGCTCTCTTCTATCAGCGTTTCCGCCATAAGCGTTTTTCCAACGCCCGGCTCTCCGTATAACAAAAGCGCCCGCGGCATATCCACGCCTAACGCGGAATATTTTTCTCTATTATTCATCGCGTCGCAAAGACGTCTCAATTCTTCTTTTTCCTCTTCATATCCTATGATCTCTTCAAATTTTTTCACTTGTCTTTCGTCCTCGCTTTTTCCGCGTTTCTTCGGCGGCAATTCGCATTATATCAGAATTATTGTACCAAAAACGGGATAACAACCGATCAAGCGTCGCTTTGAGGGCAAAACCCGACCGGCAAACGAAAAAACTACTTTAAACAAGCGGGATTTTCCCATAGCCCGACGGCGGTAAATAAAAAAGTTCGGGATCGTTTTCCCGAACTTTTTTCTTTTACGGTTTTTCTTTTTTCGCTCGTCAGAAAGCCAGATCGTCGGTTTCGGGAACGAGTTCTTCAAGTTCTTTTTTATAAAATTCCGCCGCCTTCGCGCCGTGTTCCGTGTTCAATTCGCCCGCGCGGACAAGATGACGGAGAAGTCTCACGTATCCGACGATTTTCGCCTTTTTTTCCGCGAGCGCGATCTTTTCGGCGTCCGCGCCGTCGAAATACAGCGTTATTATCTTGTTCCAGAGTTCGCCCGCCGTTGCGTAAGGAATACCGAGGAAGTCCGAAAAATCACCGTCCGCCGTCTTTGCGCGCCCGACGTACGCGTTATATATGCCGGCGAACTCGAATACGGGATTTCCGACGCTTAACGTATCCATATCTATAAGCAGGCTTTCCCCGTTCTGATACATTACGTTTTTCACGTGGTAATCGCCGTGTATCATATGGTTGTCGGACGGAATAGCCGCGATCAGATCGCGAAGTTTTTCGTAGGTTTTTTCCGAAAGAATACCTTTCATATAATCCGACCAGCCCGACGCGGAAACTTTTACGTCGGGAAGGACGTCCGACTTTACGACGGTAGAATGTATGGTTTTGAGCAGTTTCACGCTCATTTCGGCAATTTCTTCGACCGATTTTTCTCCGCTCGCGAGAAGTTTCGCGAAACTTTTGGCGTTTAAAAGTTCAAAAACCGAACCGTAACCGCCGCCCTCTATCCTTACCACGTCGTAGGGGATAGCGGTCGGAACGCCTAAAACGAAAGCCGTTCTCGCGAGTTCCCGTTCGCGGTGTATCTCGGAAAGGGAATCCTCGTTCATATATACTTTTACTATGGTGTCTTTGTCGATGCGGTAAACTTTGCCGTTCGCGCCCTGACCTATGACCTCGCAGCCCTCGACCGAAATCCGCCTGTAAGCCTTGTGTATTTCCATTATTTCGGTAAATCCCGTCATATCGAATATCTCGTAAACGTCGGGCGAAACGTTGACGAGTTTCGTTTCTTTGACCGTTTTTTTGAGGCGAAGGATTATTCTCAGTCCCGCGCTCGAAATATATCCGAGGTTTTCGCAATCGATCACGATCTCGCCCGCGGGATTTTCGGCGAGTATTCCGTTTATTCTCTCTTCCGTGGCGTTGGCGTTGGCGGAATCTATGTGTCCGACAAGCGAAAGCGTGAGCGAGTTCCCGTTTTTACTGAAATTTACTTCAGACATGTTATACTCCTTCAAAAAGTTTATTTACCAAAGCGGCGTATTCGCGCCAAGCGTCGGTTTCGCAGAGTTCCTTCGTGTATTCCGCTATCGTTCTGTAATACCAAGCCTGTTTCGATACGTCTTTCTGATTGAAATCGAGCCAAA
>CADBSX010000249.1 GCA_902797515.1 uncultured Eubacteriales bacterium
CGGTAAATTATAATCGCGACGTCGAGATATTCCCCGTGTTAAACGCGATTTTCGAACAGATTATGGGAAAATCGCCCTATAAATCCCCTACCGATATGGGCGTGAATATGGCGGGATACGCCATCTGCGACGACGGAGTTTGCGTTAAGGCGGCAAGACAGGAAATAATTAGAAGGTACTTCAAGGCTCTCGCGAAAGAACGCCGCAGCGGAAGTTCGGACACGTCGGAATCGGACAAGATCGCCCTTATAATGAAGGGAAACAATATCGACGTGAACGAGAGAAAGGTTTACGTCGAGGCGAACAGAGTCGCGGAAGAACGCGAATGCCCTGCCGCGGCGATAGAACTCGCGGACGGAACGGTGATCACGGGAAAAACGAACGATATTTTCGGTTGCTCTTCGAGTATGATACTTAACGCATTGAAATACCTTTCGGGCATAGACGACGGACGCGACCTTATCTCCAAAAAGGCTCTTATGCCAATACAGGATCTTAAAATAAAGTATCTCGGCAGTCAGAATCCGCGTCTTCATATAGACGAAATGCTTATCGCTCTCTCGATGTCGGCGGAACACGATAAACTCGCGGAAAAAGCGATTAAAGAACTTCCTAAATTAAAGGGCTGCGAAGTTCACACCACCGTACTTCTCGCTCATAACGACGAAAAGTTTTATCGGAAACTCGGCGTTAATCTTACGTCAAATCCGATTTTCAAAGCGAAAAGTCAATCTCACTGAATATATATCTATTTTTATCATTTATCCCCGTTTTTTCAGGCGGGGATTATTTTTTTTCACAAAAAAATTTTTGTTGAAAAAATGTGGATAAACGCTTGAATATTTGACTTTTTTAGAGTATAATGATATTAATGAAAATTTTTGAAATTTTAAAAGGAGATAAAATATATCATGGAAACTTACGGACTTGAAAAACTCGGTATCGTGAATTCGCTTTGCGTTTACCGCAATCTCGCTCCCGCCGTTCTGACGGAAAAAGCGCTCGCAAGAGGCGAAGGCAAACTCGGAAAAACAGGCGCGCTCGTCGTTTATACCGGCAAATTCACCGGTCGTTCGCCTAACGATAAATTTATCGTCGATAGCCCCGAAGTACATAACGAGATCGCTTGGGGAAAGGTGAACGTTCCTATTTCACAGGAAAAATTCGACGCTTTGTACGAAAAAGTAATCGCTTACCTCCAAAACAGAGAGATATTTATTTTCGACGGTTTCGCAGGCGCGGACAAAAAGTACAGAAAATCTTTCAGGATCGTAAACGAACTTGCTTCGCAGAATTTGTTTATCCGCGATCTTCTTATACGTCCTACGGAAGAAGAACTCGCGTCTTTTAAAGAAGACTTCACCATTATCGCCGCCCCGGGATTTAAATGTATTCCCGAAAGAGACGGCGTGCACAGCGACGCGGCGATTATTATAGACTACGTCAAAAAACTCGTTCTTATATGCGGTTCGCAGTATGCGGGCGAAATCAAAAAGAGCGTATTTTCCGTAATGAACTACCTTATGCCGAAGGAGGGCGTTTTCCCGATGCACTGCTCCGCAAATATCGGAAACGACGGCAATTCCGCTGTTTTCTTCGGACTTTCGGGAACGGGCAAAACCACTCTTTCAGCAGATCCCGCGAGAAAACTTATCGGCGATGACGAACACGGCTGGTCGGACGATTCCGTGTTCAATTTCGAAGGCGGTTGCTATGCGAAATGTATCAATCTTTCCGCTGAAAACGAGCCCGAAATTTTCAACGCAATAAAATTCGGCTCGCTCGTGGAAAACGTCATTATCGACGAAAATACTCGCGAATACGATTTCGACGACGGTTCTCTTACCGAGAATACGAGAGTCGGCTATCCTATCGACTATATTCCGAACGCGCAGATCCCCGGAATAGGAAAAACGCCGAAAACGGTCATTTTCCTTACCGCCGACGCATTCGGCGTACTTCCTCCGATTTCAAGGCTTACGCCCGAACAGGCGATGTATTACTTCGTTTCGGGATTTACCTCGAAACTTGCGGGAACGGAAAGAGGCATAACCGAGCCTCAACCGACTTTCTCGACGTGTTTCGGCGCGCCGTTCCTTCCCCTCGATCCGAGTTTATACGCGGAAATGCTTAAAGAAAAGATCGCGAAGAGCGGGGCGAAAGTCTATCTCGTCAACACCGGTTGGACGGGCGGCTCTTACGGCGTAGGCACGAGGATGAAACTCCGCTATACGAGAGCGATGGTTTCCGCCGCGCTCGACGGAACTCTCGAAAAAAGCAAATTCGTAAAAGATCCTATCTTCGGCATGGACGTTCCTACCACTTGCCCGAACTGCCCTGACGAAGTGATGATCCCGGAAAACGCTTGGGC
>CADBSX010000250.1 GCA_902797515.1 uncultured Eubacteriales bacterium
CGGAATCGCGCTTTGGTGTTGCGGGGATCAGATAAGAAAAGGTGCGGCGACTAACGCCGTACAGATAGCCGAATTATTTTTTTAAGGTTTATAAACTTCGCGGGGCTGCGTTTACTGTGAAAATTTCCGCCTTCGGCAACCGACAAGGTTAGCCGAAACCGTAAATTTTCCCGAGCCTTGCCCCGCTCGTTTCTAAACCTTAAAAATATCACTCGAAATAGGCTTATAAACACCGTTCTTCTGCGTTTCTGCTTGTTTTTCCGTCCGCAAAGAATTATTGACTGTATAAAACTCTCCCCGCCGCGGATTTCCGCGGCGGGGAGCGGCGTATATGAAATTTATTTCAGCAGTCTTAAATCTTCGCCCTTTATCTCTATATGCACGCCGTGCTTTTTGTCGAGAAGGCGGGAATGGATCCTTTCGTCGTACTTTGAAATTATTTCGTCCTGCGTGAGATTGGTCGTCACGATATACGGCATATCGTTCGACAGCCTTTCGGAAAGAACGGTGAGAAGATAATTAACGGTGACGTTTTTAAGTTGCGGCTCAGTTCCGAGGTCGTCGATAACGAGCAGATCGCAGTCGGTTAAAATTTCAAAATAAAGATTTTTTTCGTCAAAAGACGCGGTGTGATACCGAAGAAGAAGTCCGTTGAGTTCGGTCGCCGTTAAAAAGACGACCGCGAATCCCTTTTTCACGAGTTCGCCCGCAATGCATTCGGCAAGATGGCTTTTTCCCGTTCCGACGTTGCCGGAGAGAAGTATGTTTTTGCTACCGACGCCGAAAGTGTCGCAGTATTTTTTTATCTTTCCGTAAATGGCTTTGAGATTGTTTTTATCGAGATGCTTTACGTTTTTGAAATCGGCGAAATCTTTCTCTTTTATTCCGAGAGTTTCGAGCGCGACTTTGAGAGCGACGGAATAATAGCATTCGCAAGTTTTTCCGCTCTCGTTTATTCCCGTGTCCTTGCATTTCGCGCAGGTAAACGCAGGGCGGAGCATTTCGGTAGTAACGCCGTTTTCTTCCTGAATTTTCCTTAAAATTTCAGTTTCTTTCTCGATTTTCGCAAGTTCTTCGGCGCGCTTTCGCTCGTCGCCGTCGAACCTCGCTTTCGCCGCTTCGAACCTCGCTTTTTTAAGCCGTTCCACCGCCGCGGCGAAATCGGGGATCGCGAGCATTTTATCCTTGTAAAAATCGGATTTTTCCCTCGCTTCCCGCCGTCTGCGTTCGTATTCGAGTTCTATCTTCGCGTATAAATCTGATCCGTATTTCATTATTGTTCCCCCGTCAGAATTCTATATCTTCGATATTGTCTATTAAATCGTCGAGTTGTTCTTTCGAGTAGTTGTGCGAGTTTGCCATTTTTCCGCCCGCGGATTTCGAATAAACCGTTATTTTGTCGGGCGTAAAGATATTCTGCGCTTTCCAGCCCGAAAGAACGGCGTTTACGTATGACATAGGATTGCTTTTCCCCGCCGAGATCTTCGCCGCTTCTTCTATCATTTCGTCGGAGAAGTTCCAGCCTCGCCAAGCCTTTAAATTCCGCCTGTCCCAGTCGGTCGGCTTTCTCGAAAGCCCCGCGTCGGCAAGAAGAGTTTTAATAAAACCGTCGTCCGCCGTCGCGCTCTTTATGTATTCCGCGATGGACATTATCGTTATAAGTCCGTTTTTATAAAGCCCCGAAACGAGTTCGTTCATATCTTCGAGCGTTCTTCTGTTCTTTCTGAAACAGAAATTCGCGATGAATATAAGCGTTTCTTCGTCGTATCCCATATTCATCCACGGCGTGACGTAGTTTTCCACCACGGGATCTATTATTTCGACGTACAGAGAAAGGGCGCGAGCGATCTTTCTCGCCGTCTCCGTCGTCTTGTTTTTTTCCGAGTAATAATTTCCTATTTCTTCGACGGAAATTTTCTTCGCGGAATAAAGGGAAGAAAGTTCCTTATCGAGTTTCGCCATACTCTTGACTTTCGTCTTTTTTGCGGTAAAAAGAACGGCGTCAGGCGAGAAAGAGTAGTCCTCCGTCCATTTTTTATAGAGATTGAGATCTTCCACTTCCGGTTTTTTATTCGGCGACACTGCGGCGACGATGCCCGCGAATTCGCCCTGACGGAGAGTGTAGTCCGAAAGTTCTTTTTCTATCTTCGCGACGGTATTCAGTCCTCTCTGGCAGAAATCGGACGCGACTTTCAGGATATATCTGAAACCTATAGCCTCGCCCTTTATATCCACGCAGTACTTGACTATCATCAGCATCGCTTCGGGCGGAAGAGAAAAGTCTTCCATAAGATTGAAATAAGCGGTGTATTCGCTCGTCGTTATCATCCTTTCGGGAATTAAAGCCTGAAGCGCTTTATTGAATTCGCCGTATTTTTCGACGTTTATTTTCTTCGGCTTGTCCGAGGAAACGGGGAGATATTTGACGAGGAAGGGATCTTCGGATATAACGTTTAAAAGTCCCCACTCTTCCCAGAATTTAAAGCAGTCTTTTACCTCGTCTTCGTCGAGTTTCAGATTTTCCGAAAACTTGCCGAGAGTCAGACTTTCGTCCGCGTCCTTGCACGCTAAAAGACCGTAAAGATAGACTTTGACGGCGTTTCCGCTCGCCTCGGGCAGATACGAAGTTATGAATTTGTTGTCGATATCGGTCGAGGTGTATTTATTGAATTCCTTCGTAAACGAACAAAAAGACATAAAATATTCCTTTGTTTTTTAATATTACTATATTGTCGGCGAAAAAACAAGCGTTTTTTGAAAAATTTTATGAAACTACCATATTTTGTGCCCGTAAAACTCAAAACAACTAAAAATTTTAAATAAATTTAAAAAAAAGGCTTATTCTTCTCGCAAAAATTTTATAAAAGGTGTATAATAGAAAAGGTATATAATTATAGCGGGAGCCTATAAGTCAGACTGATGGTAAAGAAAAGCAAATTTTTAACTCCGAAATCGCTCTGGGAAGATTTCGACGGCAGTCAGCCGCTCAAAGAAACCAAGATCGACGAAATGAAATACAACGGCATAGTTTACGAGAAGTACTATTTTTCGGGAAGAGAGACCGGAACGGACAGAGTCCGCGTTTTCGGCTTATACGTAACGCCTGAAAACGGGGCGAAAAAGAGGAACGCCGTATTATACGTTCCCGACGTTACGGACAAGGTCTCTTACGAAGTCCTGAACGAGTACGTCGCGATGGGGTATTCGGTGCTTACGGTCGATCTTTACGGTAAGCGCGACGGCGAGGAAAATTATACGAGGTATCCTGC
>CADBSX010000251.1 GCA_902797515.1 uncultured Eubacteriales bacterium
CCGTCGTAGAGTTCCCCGTCAATCTGTATGGTGACGGGATTTTTGAATTCCACGCGCGCCCTTTCGGTTTTTACCGCCTCGGTGAATTTCTGTTCGAGGACTTTTCCTCTCATCAGTTTTATAAACGCCCTCGGCACGGAACGCTTTTTCAGGTTTCCGCAGATAACGAAGTCGAGCGCGCCGTCGGAGACGTCCGCGACAGGGCACATCTTTATCGAGCCGCCGAACTGTTTTCCGTTGCAAACGCAGGCTATAAGCGCGTTTTTCGGGATTTCCTTTCCGTCCTCTACGACCGTGAAATCGTAGAATCTGAACTTGATAAGGCTGATTATAAGCGACACGAGATATTGCAGTTTTCCTCGCAAAATTCTGAATTTCGCGCACCTTTTCAGAATTTCGACGTCTATCCCCGTGCCTATTATGTTGAGACCGCGAACGCCGTCGCAGACCATATAATCGGTCGGTTTCGCGTTTCCCGAAAGAATAACGCCGAGCGCTTTCGCGGGATTTCTCGGTATTTTCGCGGACTCTATAAAGTCGTTTCCGCTGCCCGCGGCGATTATTCCGAAATTCACCTTTTCCGCGTTCAGGCCGTTGAACGCCCTGTTCACCGTGCCGTCGCCGCCGACGACTATTATATCCGTCGCCGTCTCGGAAAGTTTTCTCGCGAGTTCCGTGGTGTTTTCCGCCGAATCGGAATAGTGGAAGGCGTATTCCACGCCCTTTGAAACGAGTATCTTTTCGAGTTTTTTGGCGATCTTCCTCGCCTTTCCCCTCGACGCTTTCGGATTTATTATGAAGTCAAGCATTTTTCCCTTTCCCCTGTCCGTATTCGGTTGAACCTGATCCTGAAAGTCTGTAAGCGGTATATACTGCGTTAAAAGGCTGGACAATACGCAAAAGTATCGTCTTCGCCTTTTGCCTTGTCTATTCTCGCTTACAGACTTTCGGAATTGCCACGCGCCGTAAACCGCTAAACGAATAAATTATACAATATTTGTCCGCTTTAAGCAAATATTTTTCGGCGTATGTCGAAAAATGAAATTTATAAATTCAAAAATCTCTTACAGCGATTGACAAATAAATAGTTTTAGTATATTATTATAGTTGTATCTGTATAAGTCTAATTAACGACGAAAGAACTTATAATCGAAAAAGGCAAATTTGCGTAATGACTAAACTCTTCAAAAAAATAGTCAGCCTTATTCTGGGCGTGATAATAGGAATAGTCGCCGTGTCGGGCGCGCTCGTCGCCTCGGCATACTATCTCTATACTCGCGTGACGGTAGGGGATATGACCGAAAACCGCTATAAAGACAGCCTCGGCGACGTGAACGAGTTCTCGATAGCGGACCTCGTGAATTATACTCTCGCCGCCCGTCTTGCGCCCGAAAACTATACTTTCAAAGATATGCGGGACTCCCTGCGTTTCGATATAGTCGCGCTGATAAACGCGCTCGGCGGCGACGGGAGCGAAGTGATAAAGAGTGGCGAGGACGGGAAAAACGAACCGTACGTGGACGATCTTCGCTCGGTTTCTCTTTTCACTCTTCTTTCGTCCGACGGCTTTAAAAAATTCTTCGAGGACCTTCCGGCGGGCGCGGTGTTGAGTTTTATAGATCCCGAAATCGCGCTCGACTACGACGCGAGGGCGCGCCTGCGTTCCTATACGCTCGGCGACCTGATAAAAAAAGACGGGGAAACGGGCTTTTCGGGATATATCTCCGCGCTGTCGGAAGTGAGCGTCGGCTCGGTCTTATCGTCGCTCTTTACAAAGGACGAAAACGGCGATTACGCTGTGAAAGACGGGCTGAATCCCGCTTTCAATCTTCTCGCGAACGTGGAGTTCGGGGCGATACTCAATATTCTGAAAGGCAATTACGATATAGGCGCGGAAATAGTCGAGGGCGGACTTAAAACTCTCGGCAACACGCCTTTTACCGAAATTGTGAAAACTCTCGGTTTCGGCGAGAATATCGCGGAGATCGTCGGCAGCGCGCTTTCCGATATAAAATTCAAAGACCTTTTCTCGAAAGACCTTTCGACGGGCAGATACGCTTTCAGTCTCGACGCTCTTCTCGAAAACGTCGGCGTCGGCGCGTTCTTCGGCTTTTCCTGCGACGCGGAAACGGGCAAGTGGTATTCCTCTTACGGAGGCGAAAAGACGGAAGTCAAAGGACTTCTCGCAGTGCTCGCCTCTTTGAACGCGAAAGACCTGTATCACGCTTTCGCGGACGGTGGCGACGCGTTCGGAAAAGTGCGGTCGGCTCTTCTGACCGTCGGAGACCTTACTATAGGGGATATACTTATTACTTCGGGCTTTGAAAAGGGCGACGACGGTGCGTGGTATTTCGGCGGCTCGCCCGTGTTTAACTCGCCCGTTATCGACGTAATTCTTTCCGTTCCCTTAAAGGCGACGATAGCGGAAAGAGAGGGCGAAAACTTCGGCTTCGAACTGATAAGGAAAAATTTGTTCTTATACTGCGCGGCGCATAGCGGAGATCTCACTCTCGGCGACGGTTTCGCGGAACTGTTCGGCGCGGATAAAACGGACGACGGATACGTCTTTACTTCGGGCGAGAACGAGGGGATAAAAGTAAATCCCGTTATATCCGACCTGTTCGGGATAAAGGCGAGCGACCTGTTCGCCGCTCTCGGCGGAGAGAAATTCACTTATAAAGAGATGCTCGCCGCCGTCGCCGCGGCTTACGTCGCGTATTCTGCGGGCACAGGGCTCGATTACGACGATATTTTAGACGTTTTGGACGACGCTTTATCGACGAGGAAACTCGGCGTTTTGTTCGGCGGAACGGAAACGGACGGCGTATGGTACGACGCGGACGGAAACAGGATAGACGGCTTTAACGCCGTATATTACGGCATTTCTTTCAGCGGCGTTATCCGCGCGATGGAAAGTCTCGGTAAAGAGGACTTTTCGCTGGGCGCGGTCGCGAGGAATATCCTTCCCGATACGCGGCTCGGCGAGTTGTTCGCGGGATACCTCGGCTATACGGCGGACGAGAACGGAATTTACCTCAATTCCGACGGAAAAGAGGCGTCCTCGGGACTTCAACGGCTGTTCGGTATAAAGGTATGGGAATTGGCCGCCGGTTTCGATCCCGCGGACGGTTTCGATATCACGGAAGACTTTTCCGCAATCAGGATAGGCGACCTCTTCGACTTTACTTTCGACGACGGAGCGGTGAAATGCTGGTACACGGGCGCAAGCGACAGGTACGTTTACGGCAAACTCGGCGAAATTCTTTCCTACACTCTCGCCGACCTTTTAGCCTCGGAAGGGAACAGGCTCAACGATATATACGAAAAAATATACGAGGCGAGGCTTGGCGATATAGTCGCCCTCGCCGTCGAGGACAAGACTTTTTCAAAGATACTCGACAAACTTCACGCGGATATAGAAATATTCGGATACGAATACGCCGCCTCGGGCGACTTTAACGAAGTGCTGAACGTCACGTTCAATCTCACCGTTTCCGAGATCGCGGCGGGCGCGGGAAATTTATTAGGTTTCGTTCTCGACAATTACGGCGATATGCCTCTCGGAAACTTCCTCGGCTATCTCTTTAACAGGGGCATGATCAAAAACCAACTCGGAATAAGCGAAATAAAGCACGAGGGCGACGGCTGGGAAGTCGTAGGACCTTACGAGCGACCGCTCACGATACTCTTCGACGACCTTACTTTGAGAAAGTTATACGACGGCAGATCGGACGTCAAGGGCAATATAGTAAAAGGCTATTTCGGCGACGTGTATCTCGGCGAATTTCTCGGCGCGAGAAAAATCGGCGGCGTCTGGTACAAGGCGGACGGCGAAGCGATGGAAACTCACGGCGCGAAC
>CADBSX010000252.1 GCA_902797515.1 uncultured Eubacteriales bacterium
AACGCAAAACAGAGCGATTCCTATACAAAAGCGTAAAGGAGGTTTATATGAACGACGATATCGACTTGAAAGAAGAAGTTTCCGACGAAGTTCCCGAAAGAAGAGATTTCGCGGAAGAATTACTGAAAATAATCAACAGCGACGAACCTCCCGAACAACTGAAAAAAGACCTCGAAAACTATCACGAAAACGACATAGCCGCGATAATTCCGGAACTTACCAAACAGGAAAGAATACGGCTCTATAAAGTCCTCGGCGTGGAAAAAGTTTCCAAGATCTTCGCGTACCTCGACGACGTAGAAGAATATATCGAAGAACTCGACAGCGAAAAAGCCGCGGACATAATAGAGAGTATGGACGCGGACGACGCGATAGACGTTCTCGAAGAGTTGGAATCCGACAAAAAGGAAGAACTTATCAACCTAATGGAAAAGGATTCCGTCGAGGACATCAAACTTATAGACTCTTACGACGACGACCTTATCGGTAGCCGCATGACGACGAACTTCATCGCATTCGACAAAAAACTGACCGTAAAGCAGGCTATGCGCGTCGTAATACAAGAGGCTTACGAAAACGATAACATTACTACTCTTTACGCCCTGAACGAGGACGGAACTTTTTACGGCGCGATAGCGTTAAGCGACCTTATCCGCGCGAGAGAAGGCACTCCGCTCGACGATATAATAACCACTTCTTATCCTTACGTTTACGCGAACGAAACGGTAGAAGAGTGCATCGAGGAATTGAAGGAATATTCCGAGGATTCTATCCCCGTTTTAAGACAGGATAACGTTCTTATCGGCGTTATAACCGCGTCGGATATAGTCGAAGTGGTCGATGAAGAACTCGGCGACGACTACGCGAAACTCGCAGGTTTGACGGAGGCGGAAGATCTGAACGAGCCTCTTTTCAAGAGTATGCGAAAGCGTATTCCATGGCTGCTCGCCCTTCTCGCTCTCGGACTTGTCGTCTCGACGATAATCGGAAAATTCCAAGGTCCTGTAATGAGCGCGGGGCTCGCCCTTCTCTACTCTTTCCAGAGTCTTATCCTCGATATGAGCGGTAATACGGGCACACAGTCCCTCGGCGTTACGATAAGAGTTTTAAACGACGAAGATTTCAAGGGAAAACGAAAGTTTTTATACGTCCTTAAAGAAATGCGCGTCGCGCTCTGCAACGGTCTTATCATAGGCACGCTCGCGTTTGCTTTCATCGGACTGTATCTGACTTTCGTCGAAAACCGCCCGGCGTGGTACGGTTTCGAGATTTCGGCTTGCATAGGCATCGCGCTCGTGATCGCCATGCTTATCGCAGGGCTCGACGGAACTCTTATTCCGATACTTTTCAAGAAAGTCGGCATCGATCCCGCGGTCGCGTCCGGTCCGCTTATCACGACGATAAACGACCTTATAGCCGTCTGCACTTATTACGGACTTTCTCTGTTTTTATTCGTACAACTCGGCGTGTTTCAGGCATTGCCGTAATAAAAAAATAAAAAATTATTATATTTATAGGGGAAAACTATGAAAATCAAACCATTTTTCGGTATCCCTGCGTTTTGTTTGGCCGTTTCGGCTTTTACGGGCTGCTTTTTCTCCGTCGGAACAGGCGACAAATCGGAAATACCGCAAATCGATAATTCAAAGGATTTAAAAGAATACGACGTCGAAAGCGCGGAAAACGAAAAATATTACACTTCGAGCGCGATAGATCTTGTCACCGAAATTCACGGCAACTACTCTACTAAAAGACCGTTCGTTTTAGATGAGAACGACGAAACCAAACGGATATACCGCGATATATATTTCTACGAAGGCGACTTTTTTCAGATAATTTATTATAAAGATATAAACAAGCTCGGAACGATCTATGCCGTAATGAGCGACGAAAACGACGAAGAATACGCTAAAATACGGTATGACGGGAAAAAGCCCCTGCAAATCGATATAATAAAGGAAGGAATTTACGACCTCGTTTTCGATACGACCACTTTCGGCATCGATATGCAGAGAAAAGGGGATATAGAAACGCCCGTTTACGAGACGATAAAAAGTTGCGAGATATATATCCACAACTCCGCGTCCGATTACGGTTATAAAAAAATGACGCTCGACGCCGATACGGGAGATTATTATATCGAAACGCGGATGTCCTGCGGCACAACGATAGGTTTTTCGAGCGCGTCGCACGCAAGCCGTTATTATATAACCTTACAGGACGAAATAAAGGACAAATACGTTTATTGCGATGAAACGACGCCCACTTCGGCGCAAGTGCACATCGGCGGGACTTACAGAGTTTATTTCAACTCGAAAACTTACGTTTTAAGAACCGAACTTTTAGACGCCGATACGGCGACGTATTATTGTCAGGTCGATTTCAATAAAAACGGCGAACTGACCGCAAAAAGCGCATCAGAGCCGTATATTTTCGAGTATGACTTCACGGCGACCGGAGAACTCGGCGCTTATATAGAAATGCCGAAGTTTTTCCCGAAATTAGGAATGCCGTACGTCCTTACGGTGATAGACGAAAACGAACTGACTTACAAAAAATACGTAAAACAGTCGGGCGAATACAAACTCACGGTAAATCTTAAAGACTTCACTCTGACCGTTGAAAAGATATAAAAATGCAAAAATAAAAAGCGGGAAAATTCCCGCTTTTTATTTTCGGAAAAATTATTCTTCTATCGCTTTTATAAGTTCTTTGAGTACGGGCTCGAATTTTACGCCGTACCAGTGAGTTTCGTCGCCGACCGTGTTTTCTATGCACCTCACCGTGTAGTCCGCGGCGATCTTCGCTGCGGCGTAAACGCTCTTTCCGCGCATCAGCGCGCCCGTGAACGCCGACGCGTAAACGTCGCCCGTTCCGTGAAAACTCTGCGATATTTTTTTATGCTTATAATACT
>CADBSX010000253.1 GCA_902797515.1 uncultured Eubacteriales bacterium
CGCTATAAAATCATCTTTTTGCGGTGCTGCGCAATTATAAAGGGATAAAGGCGAGGATAGACAAGGCAAAAGCCGCAGATAATACTTGAGTATTTTCAAGGCTTTTAACGAAGTATATACCGCCGTTATCCCTTTATAATCAGGTTCGTATTATTCTTGTCTGGTATAACGTAATTTCGACAAAACGATAAAAAAATAAGCGATTTATTTTTTTAAAAAGGTCGAAAACGTTGCGTTTCGCGCTATAAAGTGATAAAATATTTAAAGAAAAACTTTTGGAGGTAATAAAAATGGAAATTTACAAAAAGGCTTTGGCCGAATGTATAGGTACGTTCGTTCTCGTTTTCGTCGCTTGCGGCGTAGCGGGCGCGACGGGCGGCGATCTTGTTGCGACTTCGCTTGCTTTCGGTCTCGTTATCGTCGCGATGGCGTATTCCGTCGGCAGAGTTTCGGGCTGCCATATCAATCCCGCGGTATCGCTCGGCTGTCTTATGACGAAGAGGATGTCGCTTAAAGATTTTCTCGTTTACGTCGCCGCGCAGGTCGTAGGCGGGCTTCTCGGCGCGATAGCGGTGTTCGGATTTTTCAAAATGGCGAACGTGAACGCTCTCGGCGACGCGTGCAACTACGCGGTAGGCTTTACTCTCAACGGTCTTACGGCGGGCGGAATTTTCTCTGCGCTGCTCACGGAAGTCGTTCTGACTTGCATTTTCGTCTATACGATACTCAACGTCACGGACGAGAAGTCCGGCAACGGCAAGATCGCGGGCATAGTTATCGGTCTTACGCTCACGCTCGTTCACCTTATCGGCATAACCCTTACGGGCACTTCGGTCAATCCCGCCCGTTCGATAGCGACGGCTTTGTCCGCGGCTCTCTATAACGGAACTTGGGACGCTTTGAAACAGGTTTGGATATTTATCCTCGCGCCTATGGTCGGAGCGGCTCTCGCGGCTTTGCTTTACGGTTTCCTCAATAAAGACAAGGACAACACGGAAAAGGTCGGCTCGGATAACTGATTTAAACTTTACTGAAAACGCCCGCCCCGTTTCGGCGAAAGCCGAAACGGGGCGGTTTTTTACTTCCGAATTATCCGAAAATCAAAGAACAGTCCGCGAACTCTTCGCGAACTGCTCTCTGAAAAATATATGATAAGGGGGAAAATGATGAGCTGTTTTCTCGTCGCGAGGCGTTAACCTCGATCGACGATAACATAATACTACCTTTTAAAGAAAAAGTAAATTTTTTTAAAAAAGTTTTTCATTTAAAATCTTTTTTTATACTTTTTATGTCTTTTTATGTATTTCCCGTATGCCGACGAACTCTTAAAACCAAAGCGTAAATTTTCGCACAATTAAAAATAATTCAAAAATAAGCAAAATAAATTTTAAGGAAAAATAAGCGATTTTCATTTTCTGTTCAAAATAATTCAAAAATATTCATAAAAATTCTTGACAAGATACGGGCATTTATAGTATTATTTTTACAATATATATTTTAAGGATTGCGACTTACTGATGAAAGGATTTGTTATTTACTCTACGAAAACGGGCGAAAAAATCGCCGAGGACTTGTCGTTCGGCTCGGAAAACTTGTTTTCCGTTGCGGCAAAAGAGAATTTTACGGAAAGGGCGATGAACGAAAATCCGGACTTTATCATATTTGAAGAGTGCGTCGAGGCGAAAGGAATTTTCGCCCTTATACAGAAATTGCGATGGAATTCGTACCGCATCGTCAGTACGGAAGTTATAAGTTTCGGGGAAACGCTGCGGTTCGATATATTTTTCAGAAAGACGGTCGAAACGCTTTTCGAGGAATACGAAACCAAAAAACAAATGCTCGCGGATGATTTTACGGACTTTCTGCGGCTTAAACTCGAAGTCCTGAAAGCGGGATGCGGCGCGGACGCCGCGAAAAAGTTTCTTCGGAGAATAGGTCTGTTTCCGAATCTCGAAGGATACCATATGCTTATAGACGCGGTGAAACTCGCGCTTGCGAAAAAGAGTATGCTGCTTTCCGTCACGACGGAATTATATCCCGCGATAGCGAAGATACGAGGCGTATCGGTGAGGGCGGTCGAAAGGGATATAAGAAACGCGATAACCGTCGCTTTCAACAAGGGCAAGGTTTACCGCGAAATGTCGGCTTACGGCGTGAATTTCGACCACAACGAAAAGCCGACCAACTCTGAATTTATCGCCTTTTTAAGCACTATCTGCTGAATTGCGGATTAAAAAGACCGAAAAAAATTTATCATATTCCGATTTTTCCTCTCATACACTATAACGAGACGGCAAGATTATCCCGTCTTTGAGTGTGGGAGGATTTTTATTCGCATGGAAAAATTCGATATATATCAGGATATCGCGAAACGCACGGACGGAGATATCTACGTCGGAGTGGTCGGGCCCGTCCGCACGGGCAAATCGACTTTCGTCAAAAGATTTGCGGAACTTATGATAATGCCAAACATTTCGGGCAAAAACAAAAAGCTTATCGCGACCGACGAATTGCCGCAGTCGGGCGCGGGAAAAACCATTACGACAACCGAGCCGAAATTCATACCGAGCGAGGCGGTAAAGGTCACCGTAAAGGGAAAGACTTTCGTCAATATGCGGCTTATAGACTGCGTAGGATTTATGGTTGAAGGCGCGCTCGGACACGAGGAAAACGGCGAGACGCGTATGGTGCAGACGCCGTGGAAAAAAGAGCCCGTTCCGTTCGGCGAGGCTGCGGAAACGGGCACGGATAAGGTCATATCCGAGCATTCCACGATAGGCGTGGTCGTAACTACCGACGGCAGCGTGACCGATATCCCTCGCGAAAACTATATCGCCGCCGAGAAAAAGACTATCGAAAAACTCAAAAAGATAGGAAAGCCTTTCGCGATAATTTTAAACAGCGCCGATCCCGACGGGGAAACGGCGACGGATACGGCGAAGAAAATGGAAGAAGAGTACGGCGTTTCCGTCGTCAGAATGAACGTTCTTTCCGACGGCGAAGAGAAGTTCGCCGAAGTGCTTGAAAAGGTGCTTTCCGAATTCCCGATAAGACAAATAGACGTAAATCTTCCCGATTGGCTCGCCGCCTTGCCGAGAGAGAACAAAGTCATCGGGAAAATAATAGAAACGGTCAAAGAGGCGTCGATGAACGCGCGGAAAATGAAGGACTGCGGACTTATCGAAGAGGCGGCGGCGACCGTTGAAAAAATTATCCCGTCGGGAACGGAAGTTTACGCGGGCGAGGGCAAAGCGGCGATAAACCTTGCCGCGGACAAATCGCTTTTCTACGAAGTTTTAAGCGACACGTGCGGCGAGATCATCGACGGCGAATACAAACTTATGAGTTTCGTCCGCGATCTTTCCGAGGCGAAATGGGAATACGACAGGATCAAAAACGCGCTTTACGACGCGGAGAACAACGGTTACGGTATCGTTCTTCCGACCGAAAAAGACGTTTCCGTCGGCGAGCCCGTCGTCGTCAGACAGGGCAACCGTTACGGCGTTAAGATAGAGGCGGAAACGGAAAGTCTGCACGTCGTGAAAGTCGGCGTCAAAGCGGCTGTAAATCCGATATCGGGGACGAAAAAGCAGTGCGAGGAATTCGTGGAATTCATAAAAGAAGGCGACGAAGACCTTTCGCAGGCGAACGTATTCGGAAAACCGCTCGGAAAACTCGTTTTAGACGAAGTGAACAGAAAATCGGGCGCGATGCCGGAAATCACGCGTGACAAACTTCGCAAGAGCGTCACGCGCATGGTCAACGGCGGGAAATACAGAGTGCTGTATTTCGTATATTGATAAAGGGGGATTGCCGAGCAGAGAGGCGATCCCCTTTTAAAATAAAAATTTTTCGCGAAAGAGGAAGTAAAAAAGTTGTAAAACGCAAAAATATATGATATAATAATAAACGCGAAACGGGGGCATAGCTCAGTTGGTCAGAGCGCATGCTTCACATGCATGAGGTCGTAGGTTCGAGCCCTACTGTCCCCACCATAGCAAAA
>CADBSX010000254.1 GCA_902797515.1 uncultured Eubacteriales bacterium
ATTCGGGCGACGGCGGCGCGATGGTCTTGGACGGTCACGGAGTCGCGAAACTCGGCGACGAGGCGGGAACTTATACCGTTGACGGCGAAAACCTTATCGCGACGATAAACGGAAAGAAGTATTTTATTTCGGGAGAAGGTTATACCGAAGATACGTTCCGCATATATTTCGGAAAGACTTACGAGGCGGAAATCGATCTGTTTTCAAGCGGCGAAAATAAAACTCTCGCTTTTTCCTTTTCGGAAAGCGGCGACGGCGTTACCGTTTATTACGGCGAGGAAAGAGAGGAAACGGAATTTTCCGAAAACGGAGAGTCGGTCGGGATAAGCGTAAGTCTGCGCGGTGAAAATTTTGTCTTTTCTCTCGCCTTTTCGGAGGACGATAACTCGTTTTACGACGAAAAACGCGATTTAAAATTCTTCAGATGTTGAAAAAATATAACGTTTTTCCGATTTGCTATTGACAGGCGACGGAACGTGTGATATAATTATGCAATAAAAAACGGCGGATAAAAAAATGAAAAGTTCGGCGATAATCAAATTCATATCTTCTGTTATAACGATAATAGTCGGAGTGACTTTCTGTTTCTCGGTAAGGGCGGGATTCACGACGATCAGCATAATAATGGGCGTAGTCCTTATCCTTCTCGGCGCGCTCGGCGTCATAGCCGATACTTTTGCCGAAAATCACGAGATACTTCCTTCGGGGATAGGTCGTTCCATACTTATTGCTTACGGTATTTTATGTATAGAAATGAACTTGCAGAGTTACGTCTATTATTTTATAGCGTACGCGCTTATGGTAATAGGCGGATTGTATATATTCGACGCTTTTTTGGCGTTTTTCGCGCGTAAAGAGCCCTTTTCGATGCTCGTTATCGGCGCGGTTATCGGCGCGGCGTCGCTCGCCGTCGGAATTTGCCTTCGGACGGTCAACGGTTTCGCGGAATTCTGTTCCGTCGCGCTCGGCATAGTGCTTATCGTTTACGGGGCGTTCAATCTCGTTGTTTCCGTGATAGCGCTCGTCTCTTATTCGGGGCAGCCGAAAAAAGAGATAGCGACGGAAGAAAAAGACGAAGACAGAGAAGTCAAAGTCGAAGACGTAAAGGAATAATTCATTATAATAAGGAATAAGGCGACACAGGTCTTATCCGAGCGCTTTTCTCTGTGAAAAGCGTCTATACGGAAAGCCGCGGAACGGCCGCGTCGAACCGTATTTATTTTCTCGTACAGTCGGACGAAAGTCCGTTTACATACACACACGCAAGCGTCAGCCCGAAAAATCGGCGGACGAAAATTTGCGTTTTAAAAAAAGGAAGGTGTATGTAATGCTCAACAAACTCTATTCAACTCTCGGCGGTACGGATTCAGTATCGGTAGTCATTATATCCGTCGCGATAATGCTTTTCGCCGGCTTTTTAATGACGAGGCTCACAAAACTTCTCAAACTTCCCAACGTTACGGCTTACATAGTCGCGGGAATACTTATCGGACCTTTCTGTCTCGATCTTATTCCCGAGGTCATAGTCCGCGGCACAGAATTCGTTTCGGATATCGCGCTCGCTTTCATAGCCTTCGGAGTAGGCGAATTTTTCACTTTTTCCTCTATGAAGAGAAACGGCGTGAAAGTGGTCGTCATCACTCTTTTCGAGGCTCTGACGGCGTCGGTCGCGGTATTCGTCCTCACTTTTTTCGTTTTGAGGCTCGGACTCGTCTTTTCGGTAGTTCTCGCCGCGCTCGCCTCGGCGACCGCGCCCGCCTCTACGCTTATGACGATAAGACAGACTAAATCCAAAGGCGATTTCGTCGAAACGCTTTTGTCCGTAGTCGCCCTTGACGACGTAGTGAGTCTCGTCGCTTTCAGCGTTGCGGTATCTATAGGAATAGCGAATATTTCGGGCGAATTTTCCGCGGGAAACATCTTAAAACCGATAGGTATGAATATTATTATGCTCGCTCTCGGCGCGGCTTTCGGATTTATCCTTAAATTTCTGATGATGAAGAGGTCGAACGACAACAGGCTCATAGTTTCGCTCGCGCTTTTGTTCACTCTCTGCGGGATAGGCGCGGCGCTCGGAGTTTCGCCTCTTCTCGGCTGTATGGCGCTCGGAACTGTTTACGCGAACGCCACGAAAGACAGTAAACTTTTCAAACAGTTGAATTATTTCAGCCCGCCTATACTTCTGCTTTTTTTCGTCCGATCGGGACTGTGTTTCAGACTCGACACGCTCGTCGATATGGACAGCGCGATAGGCGGAGTGCCCGTTCTCGTAATAGGCATACTGTATTTTATCGTAAGGATAATCGGCAAATATTCCGGTGCGTTTCTCGGTTGCGTCGTTGCGAATAAGCCGAAAGAAGTGCGGAATTTTCTCGGACTCGCTCTCACGCCTCAGGCGGGAGTTTCGATAGGACTCGCCGCGCTTGCCGCGAGGATGATCGGAGGGGATACGGGGAGTATCTTGCAGACGATAATACTCTCGTCGAGCATACTTTACGAACTTATAGGACCGGCGATGGCTAAACTTGCGTTGTATCTGTCGAAGTCTTACGATCCGAGCGCAGCGGAAGAAGAAAAGTATAAAAAGACGGACGAAGTCGCCGCTTTAAAAGAAAAGCTCGCGCAACTTCAGGCGGAACTCGACAACAGGGCGTACGCGAGGACGGAAGAGGAGTCGGCGTTTATCGACGCGTCGGCGGAACACGACCGACACGCATAAAAACCGAATAAAAATTTTTGAAAAAACTATTGATTTTAGTTGACAAAAAAAATTATATCGTGTAATATAATTAGGCATTCTGCGGCGCGGAGTAGAGCAGCTTGGTAGCTCGTCGGGCTCATAACCCGGAGGTCGTGAGGTTCAAATCCCACCTCCGCAACCAATCGTTTCGGTGCGGGGCGAATGTAATTTCGCCCTCATCGGGATGTTACATAGATGGCGGCGTAGCTTAGTTGGTTATAGCGGCCGGTTCATACCCGGCAGGTCGTTGGTTCGAATCTGACCGCCGCTACCAAAAAGAGGGCGGCTGCGGACAAGAGCAGGATGACCGCAGCCTCCCGAAAAAGCAACATAATCAAACGGCCCCTTGGTTTTGCGTATAAGACGTTGCGTTTTGACGATGGTAAACATGGGGGCGCCTGTTCGCCGAAGGCGACAGCCTGCCGAGGCTCCGCAAAGCGGAAACGGCAGTATCCCGTAGAGGGATTCACAATTTAATAAAACGGCCCCTTGGTCAAGCGGTTAAGACATCGCCCTTTCACGGCGGTATCATGGGTTCGAATCCCGTAGGGGTCACCAGACTTAAACAAATCCGAACACTCTCGTTCGGGTTTGTTTTTTTGTGCCTTAAATCCGCTTGAA
>CADBSX010000255.1 GCA_902797515.1 uncultured Eubacteriales bacterium
CGCTCCGTGAAAGTGCGGAAGAGTATCGGATATTTTACGGTGCTGAAAATAAGAATAGCCGCTGCCTTCGGCGGCAATTTCGTAATAAGACATATAATTTTCCCCGCCGCCTGAAAACACGGCTTTGGAAAATTATATCACTTTGCGGCGATATTGTCAATAATTGATTTCTTTTTTTCGGATATTCTTTCGTTGAACACGCCGAAACGCCGCGTATTTTCGGATTTTTTTGCCGATTAGAGAAAAATTTTAATAAAATAGTAAAAAAACAGTTGACAAAAGCAAAAAACCGTTATATAATCAACGCTAATAACTTTTTTTAAGGAGAAATACGTTATGAAAAAATTTCTGGCAGTGCTTGCGGCGGCGGCTTTGACCGTCGGAGCGACAATGGGACTCGCGTCCTGCGGCAAAACGGACGACCTCGTCGTATATACGGAATCGGGATTCGCTCCGTTCGAATACGTTGACGGCGGAAAGATAGTCGGCGTTGACGTTGACATTATGCAGAAGGTCGCGGACAAACTCGGCAAAAAACTCAAATTCGAGGACGTTAAATTCGACACGATAGTCGATGCGGTAAAGGACGGCAAACTGACCAACGTCGGCGCGGCGGGACTTTCCATCACCGACGCGAGAAAGGAAAAAGTGGATTTTTCCGTTCCGTATTACACCGCGGAACTTTACGTTATTTATAAAGCGGCGAACGAGACGACTTACGTTTCTGC
Source organism: uncultured Eubacteriales bacterium (assembly GCA_902797515.1). Classification (GTDB taxonomy): domain Bacteria; phylum Bacillota; class Clostridia; order Christensenellales; family Borkfalkiaceae; genus UBA10281. The sequence continues at coordinate 729 of CADBSX010000255.1, forward strand.
TACCACCGACGGAAAACAAGGCGTTTACTGGGACGCTTTCGCGGGCAAAAAGGTAGGAGTACAGAACGGCACGACCGCGGATCTTTTCCTTTCGGACGAGATAGAACTCGACGAGGGCGTTCTGAACGGACAGAACGCGACGAAAACGGGCTACGACACGTATGCCACTGCGCTCGAAGATATGAAAGTCGGGAATATAGACGTAATGATAATGGATGAGATCCCTGCGCAGACGCTGATAAAAGGCAAGTCCGAATATAAATGCGCGCCTCTGTATTATAAAGGCGGCGAAGGCGAGGACGACGAGGCGGCTTGCGACGAGTACGCGATAGCGGTAACGAAGGGCAAGACGGACATTTTAAACGCCGTAAACGAAGTGCTTAACGAACTTATGAAGGAAAAAGATTCGGACGGCAACAACGGCGTTCAGCAACTCGTTCTTAAACACTTAAAATAAGACGGGCGTAACGGGGGAAAGGGACTGTTTCTTTTCCCCCGCCTTTTTTTAAAAATGTTATTTCAGGACATATACAGAATAATATCGGATAAAGAACTTATCGGTTATCTTTTTCAAGGGCTCGGAAATACTGTCGTCATAACCGTTTTCGCGGTTCTTATCGGTCTTTTCCTCGGCGTTGCGGTCGCGATGGTGAAGATTGCCGCCGAGCACAGTAAAGCGATGAAAATACCGGCGGTGATCTGCAATATTTACACGACCGTTATAAGGGGAACGCCCGTTTCGCTGCAACTTTTCATTATGGTTTTCGGCGTGCTTGCGATCCCCGGATTCAAAGTTTACGCCGCGATACTGACTTTCGGGATAAATTCCGGGGCTTACGTTTCGGAAAATATCCGCGCTGGGATAAATTCTGTCGATAAAGGTCAGACGGAGGCGGGCAGGGCGCTCGGTCTCTCGTGGGGCAAGACGATGCGGAAAATAATCCTTCCTCAGGCGGTGAAAAACGTTATTCCCGCGATAGGCAACGAAATGATCGCCCTTTTAAAGGAAACTTCCATAATAAGTTGGATAGGCGCGACGGTCGGAACTATAACTTTCGACCTCAACGCGGCGGCGAGCACGGTGAACAGGACGGTCGTAAACTATCTTGCGAGCGGCATAGTCGCGGGCGCGATGTATCTTGCCGTCGTGTATCTGATGATACTCGCGGTAAAACTTATCGAAAGGAGGCTCGGAAAAAATGAACGAAGGTAAAGAAGTTTTTTTCAGATCCGACGACGACGCGCTGATTAACGTTTGCGGACTGTATAAATATTTCGGAAAGACGGAAGTTTTGAAAGGCGTTTCGTGCAGTATAAAAAAGGGCGAAAAGGTCGCGATAATAGGTCTTTCCGGATCGGGAAAATCGACGTTTTTGCGGTGTATGAACCTTCTCGAAACGCCGACTTACGGCGAGATATGGTTTGAAAACAAACTTCTTACGCCCGTCGATCCCTATCTTCACGCGGATATAATAAGAAAGTCGCGGACGTATAAGGAAGTGCGCGCGAAAATATCGGCCGAAAATCCCGCCTTTACCGAAACGGACGCGGACAAGGCGGCGATATCCGAGATAAAGGCTCACGACCTTCTCAAAAAAAACGAGGGAAAAAGTTACGCCGCGGCGATAAAAGCCTTTTATAAGTCGAATTTTCTCGACGCGGACCTCGCCCGCAGAAAGATAGGCATGGTCTTTCAGCATTTCAACCTTTTCAACAACCTCACGGTGCTTAAAAATATGACTCTCGCGCCCGTCGAAACGGGACTTTACGGAAAGGAAGAGGCGGAAGAGAAAGCGCTGGGGCTTTTGCGGAGAATAGGACTTGCTGACAAAGCGGACGTATATCCGGCGACTCTTTCGGGCGGGCAGAAACAGCGTATCGCGATAGTCCGCGCGCTCATGATGGATCCCGACGTGCTTTTATTCGACGAGCCGACGAGCGCGCTCGATCCCGAAATGGTTGGGGAAGTGCTTTCGCTTATGAAAGAACTCGCGAACGACGGTATGACGATGGTCGTGGTAACGCACGAAATGGGCTTTGCGAAAGAGGTCGCCTCGCGCGTGATATTCATCGACGACGGCGTGATAAAAGAAGAGAACGGTCCCGAAGAATTTTTCGGAGAACCGAAAGACGAAAGGCTCAAAGACTTTTTATCGAAAGTATTATAAAAATTTTAAAATGCGGATAAGTCGTCGCTTATCCGCATTTTCATTTAAATTTTCTTATCAAAATTTTTACTTCTTTTAAGAGTTCTATATCTTTATGTGATATTTCTTTAAAATCGTCCGTTTCGAGTAAATAATTCGGATCGACTTTCAATATTTCGCAAATTCTTTTTAATTGTTCGATATTAGGTTCTTGTAAGTCCCGCTCTATTTTGGAGTAGTTCGATTGATTCATTGGAATAAGGCTTGACATTTCCTGTTGAGTATATCCCCATTCTTCTCTTTCTTTTTTTATTTTTTCCCCTAAACCTTTCATTTTGGACTCCTTTCCGTAATCAATGTTTATAATATAGTATTTTTAACTAATATATTTGACTTTTATCGCAAAATTATATATAATATAAAATATTAGTTAAAATTTAACTTAAAATAGTTGAAAAAGCAAAGGAGTAATTATGAAAAAGATTTTAACTGTATTGTTATTATTATGCGCAAGTTTATTTGTTTTTATCTCTTGCGGCGAAAGCAGAGAAACAACGACGGATATTTCGTCCAACACGACCTATGATCACGAACAAAGTGACAGAAAATATAATTCCACAGCGGAACTGCTCGATTACGGTGCTTTTACAATGGACGGATCGAACGGATATATTAAAGTCGCTAATTCTGTTGAAAGTTATTCTTTTTTAGATA
>CADBSX010000256.1 GCA_902797515.1 uncultured Eubacteriales bacterium
AAAATAAAAATCAAAAGTAAAAAGCATTAAAACGGAAAAGCGGAAGAAACCGACGGTTTCTTCCGCTTTTGTTATTGTTTTAAATCCCGAAAGCCGCTTTTACGGATTGAGCGTTATTTCGGTAGAATCTGCCGACGAGGCGTTCACGGTGAGAACGCTCGACGTATTGTAAGTGATCTTGACTTCTTCGTAATCGCCCATATCCGCGCCTTTGGTGACGGTGACCTGCCTGTTCTTATTCGTCGTTAAAACTACGTCGTACTTGTCGTAAGGCACGTATTTCGTCTTAAACGTGATAGCGAGCGAGTCGGATTCCGCGTCGGTGAAAGAGTAAGTGAAAGACAGCACGGTCTTATAACTTTCGTCTTCGAGCATCTGCGCTATCGTGACTTTATCGAAACTCTCTTTTTTCACCTGTTGCCCTTTGTCGTCGAGAAGTATATCGCCGTTGGCGTCGAGTTCGAATACGTCCGCTATATCGAAGAGCCCGAAATCCTGAAGAGTTACCGTGCGCGTGGTATAGCCGTCCGTCGCGTTTATGTTGTCGTGTACTATAAGCCTTGCCACGTTGACCTTTGCTTCTTTCGATACGACGAGTTTATAGGTAGTTCCGCCGGTCTTTACCGAAATCGCGTCTTGATCAGGCGGATAAACCGCCTTTATTCCCGCGGCGGAATCGTAATATCCCGCCTCGTCGCTTTCTTCGGTGTTCGAAGCCGTCGCGGAAGAAGTGGTCTCGAAGTCGAATTTGCACGTTCCCGTAGGATTGTCCTCGTCGTCTAAATTTACGCCGACGTATTTTACGGTGATCTCGCCGCTGTATCCCGAAGTCAGTATCGCGCCCGTGGATTTCGCTTCGTCGAGAGTTTCCGGAAGAGTTGCGGCGGAATCTATAAGTTGTATTCCCTTCGGAAGGTCGTAGAAATTGACCGTCGTCCGTACTTCCTGCGAGTTTTCGCTCTCCGTTTCGCCGTAAGCCGCTATATCGAGGTAAATAAGGTACGCGCCCGTTTTTCCGGAAACCGAGCCGAGGGCGTATTCGCCCTGATTTGCGGGGATCTCGAAGTAGAAAAGCGCGTCTGAAACCATCCTCGCGGGGGCGGTTATCCAATCGGTATTGAAAGACAATACCCAACTCGACCGCTTGTTTCCGCTCGCGGACATGACGTATTCGTACACGGCGTCTGCCGCCGTGAACTCGATGTAGTTGCCCGTTCTTTCGTCTATCGCGTTGTGATTGTAGTATTTATTCGCGTCGTAATTTCCGAACCTGTCGTAGTGGAAAGAGTATCTCGCCTCGCCCGTAAGGTCTTTATACTGATAGAAGAAATATTTCACGTCTTTCCCGTCCACTTCGACCGTGACCACGTAAACGTTCTGGATTTCGTATATCGATTTCAGCGTGTGCGTAGCGTCGTTGTTCCTGTAAATGTTGTGAAGAGAGAAGAACGCTTCGTTTTTCGGGAAATACGAGCCCGCGAAGAAAGTGATATAACCTTGCTCTTTGAGGTTGAAGTCTATACTGTTTCTCGGAAGTTCGTAATTAGTAAATGTGTCGCCGTTTACGAGGACTTCCGGCGCGACCATTTTGTTGTTTACGTCTATCGTCGCGCTCATGAAGTGCAAGCCGTAAACGTTAGTCGCTCCGTCGAAGAGTTTGTTGAGGTTACGCCTCGCGGAAACGAAGTTTACGAATTTGAGGTCGTCCAACGTTGCGCCCGCGTACGTATAAGATGTGCCCGTATCTACGGGATGATTGCCCGTGATATTTCCGCTGTAATCTATCGCGCTGTAAACGTTTCCGTTGTTATAAGTCGTCGTAAGGGCGTAATAAGTGTCGTTTTTGTTTGACGTCCCGAGATCGGAAAGCGGATATTCAGATACACGGATATTGCCTGCTCCGGCATAACCTGCAACGTAGCCGTTTTCGGCGGATTTGCCGTCTTGAGTACCGCCGGAAATGATATATCCTGTGTTCTTTCCGTGCGCGACGAGATATTTGTCGCTTGCCGCAACTCCTTCCGTCGCGTCGTTGTATTCGTCCGTGCCGCCCTCGGTTATTATCGGGAAATAAGTTTCGCCCGTATATTCGGTGACAGTCTCTCTTGTAACTTCCGTGATTTTGTCCGTTGCGGTCGCGCGCATATTCGCGGGAAGATCGGAAAACGAAACGGACGTACTTCCCGACAGTTTCCAGCCGTTGTCGTAATATGCGGAATAATTGACGTTATTATATACGGTATAAAAACCGTTTTCCGTTTTCGTCCAAGTCGCGTTTGCCGTCGTTGAGAGCGCCATTGTCCGAGGATAGTTGTTCGTTCTGTCTTTGTTGAGATAATATGCGTTGCCGTTATACCTCGCTATAAATCTGTCGGCGGACTGATCGTAATACCATACCGTGGCGCAATCCCCGTTTTGACCGTTCGTTCCGACTCCGACGGCGGTCGCGCTCGTCTGGTTGAGATAATAGTTTTCCGAAGATATAGAGAACACGTCGGATGCGGACAAGCAATTCGTTGCACCGTCTTTCGTTACGAGTTTCCAAGTTCCGTCGAAAGCAAGATAATATGTCGTCGTTCCGCTCGTATAGGAAAGAGAGCCGTCCGCGCTCCTCGCCCAAGTTGTATTCTGCGTAGTTCCGACGGAAAGAGTTGTTCCGCTCGCGTTCAGATAATACGTTCTGTTGTTGAACGTGGTAGAAACCGCGCCGCTCGCACCCGAATTCGGCGTTTTCCACCTCGTCGCGCCGTCCGCGTCCGTTCCGTTTCCGAAAGCGTTGTTGCCCGTTAAGTTCAGATAATTGCTCCCAGACGATATCGTATTAGTGGATACCGAAGTCGCCGTAAGCGTCGCTCCCGTAGGCGCGGTAGTTCCGTACCAACCACCGCCTTCCACTTGTGCAACTTTCCAACCGCTATTATATACTATATAGACATAATAAGTAGTAGAAAACCATCCGCCGCTACTATAAGTATAGTAATAATTATTTCCGTCTTTTGTCCAATTTCGCGAAGTTTGGTTTACGGAAAGAGCAGAGTTATTATTAGAATAAAGGTAATAGACGTTTCCGTTGAAAGTCGTCGATATCGCTCCGCTCCCGCTTGTCGGAACTGTCCAATAGGTTGCGTTCGCCTGCGAACTGTCGCCGAAAGAGTTCGTTCCCGTAAGGGCAAGATAATGCGTGCCGCTCGAAATCGTGTAAACGGTAACGGCGGTGAAAGTGACGGTCGGCGTTATCTCGGTCACGAGTTTCCAACCGCCCGAATATCCGATGTAATAATCCGTTCCGCCTATATCCGTGGAAATAAGGTTTTCCGTCTTATCCCAATCCGTGTTTGCGGTAGTCGAAAGCGCGAGGTTGGTGCCGTTTCGGTTGAGGTAATATATAACGCCGTTATAAGTCGTATAAACTCTTTTCGTCGTTCCGTTATACTGCCATACGGTCGCGGCGTTTTCCGTCGTTCCGTTCGTTCCCGCGCCGACCGAATTCGTGCCCGTCATATTGAGATAATTTCCGCCCGAAGTTATACGGAACGCGCCGGTTATTTCGTGGAAAGAGGAAGAGATAGAAGTTCTCAATTTCCATCCGTCGTCGTAAACGAGAGAATAGGTCGTAGAAGATATTTCACAGGTCAGAGAATCTTCGTTTTTAGTCCACACGGTAGAACCGCTGTTTCCGACCGAAAGCGTAGTTCCGCTCGCGTTCAGATAGAGTTTATATCCGCCGTAATATCCGTATAAGTGCCCCGCGTCGTCGAGCTTAAAATAAGTCGCCTTATAATTGTTCGTATCGTTTGCGAAACTGTCCGTTCCCGAAAGACGGAGATAATTGTTTCCCGAAGATATCAGGAAAGAGCCTTCGTCGGGGAAATAAGCGGCGTACTGCGGATCGGTGACGATTTTCCAGCCGTTGTTGTATCCGAGATAACTGTTTGTGTTTTTTATGCGGAAAACGCCGTTATAGAGTTCCCACTCGGTAAATTCGGTTGACGAAGTGTCCGCGAGAAGGGAAAGCGTACTGTTGTTCGCCGTTCCGCTCGCGCGCAGGAAATAATAGCGGTTATTGTATTTTAAATAAAGATATCCGTCGTTTGTAAGTTGCCAGCGCGTATTGCCCGTGGTGGCGCCTGTTACCGCGGTCGTTCCCGAACGGTTCAGATAATAACGGTTCGCGTAGATATAGAATGAAAGGTCGGTTTCGTTCGCGATATTATACGTAATATAAGTTTGTCTGAATTTGTCCGTATAACCGTAAACATAATTGAAACTATCGGTATAATAGTTATTGTTTGCATAAGTATTTGTAAATCTGTACTTCGCAAAGTTATAAGAGCCGCCTGTAAGATTTTCGCCGTTTTCGTCGGTATAAGAAGTATCGTAATGCCCTATTGACGTTTTCGTGCCGCTGCCGTAAAGAGTGGTCGCGTTGCCCGTGTCGTAAATAGCCGTAACGCCGTCCGAATAAGCGTAAAGATCTTCCGATTTATCCCTTACCGCTATAAGCCTGTTATAGAGCGTTTCCATATCGATAGAGCCGCCCCAGCCGTTGCCTTTCGCGGGATCAAAAAGCGGGGAAGTCGAAGTCGTTTCGCTGTCGAAAGTCTTTCTGTACGCGGTGGAGCAGTAACCGACCAGCGCGTAGTCCGAGAAATTCGCCGTTATCGCGCTTGGATCGAGTACCGTAAGCCCGTTTTTGATATTAACGGTAGAGTTCGAGGCGACGTAAACGTTGTTCACGGGGCCGTTGACGTAGCCCGCGACCAAGCCGACGAGAGTTTTGTTTTCGGACGGATTTTGAGAAGAAACCGTGAGGTTGTCGAGCGCGAAGTTGGAAACGCTCGTTTGAGAAGATACGGCGGAATAAGTCCCGTCGTAGTCGCCCACAATGCCGAAAAATCCGAGTATCTGCGCTTGCGCGATAGTTGCGTTTTCGCTCGCCGAGTCGGTAAGAGCGTCGTTCGATACTTTGAGATTGCTTATCACGTGATTTTCGCCGTCGAATACGCCTATAAACGGATTTTCGCTCGTGCCTATCGGCGGAATGACAAAGTCTTTCATATCGAGGTCGTGAGACACTCTGAAATAGTACGGCGGATCTGCAAATCCCTCTTTTCCGTTATAGAAACCGAGGTCTTGAAGCCATGCGAAATAGTAAAGTTGAATAGGTCTCGCTATTTCGTAAGGACTGTCAATCGTGCCGTCGCCGCTTTCGTAGTAAGATGCTATAACGCCGCCCTCGACGTCGAAATCGTAAGTTTTGGAATTGAAAAACCACGCGAAAACGCTTCCCACTGCCACGGACAGGGAAGTTATGCAAGCGATTATTAAAGATATGATCGTGATTTTGCGTTTTTTCATTTTTTATCTTTTTAAAGGTTTAAGGTCTTATTTTTTTTGTTTGTTATTCCGTTTTATCTTTGCCGTTCCCTCTCTCTTCCTACCGTCCCTAACACTTTCGTAAGAAAGTTTTAGGGAAGGGGGACCGCTTGCGGTGGAAGGGTTTCATCCTTTCAATTTCCGGAAATTTGCGTTATTATAATTTTCTGAAGGTCGTTTTCGAGCGGGATTTCCTGCGAAACGCCCGTAAGTTCGCCCGCGACGCCTTCGAGATAATAAACGAGTGTGGTATCGTAAGCCATAAATACGTACAGATACAGCACGTCCTCGCCGTTTACGCTGTTCCAGTCCTCTGCCGTATAGTTGAGAGTCGTAGTAATGCTTTTCGCCTTCGTGACGGTAAATTCGTCGTCGTTTCTCGTCGCGGTCTCGCCGCCGACGGTCATAGTAAGCGTCGTAAAGCATTGTCCCGTCGGATTTTCCGCCGCGCTTATGCCGCCGTAAACGCCCGTAGCCGTAGAATCTCCCGCCGTTATGCCCGAAGACAACGCCTCGTAAAGCGCGGTGTCGAAATCGTTTTCATACTGTCCGCCGACTGTTGCCGCCGCGGCCGTCGCGACGTCGTAATACTCTTTTCCGAGAACCGGAAGAAAGCGGATAACGCTCGAACTCTTCGAGGAAAGAGAATTCTGATTTGTCGTATCGCCTACTTCCGCGTCGGATTTGATAAGATTGATTTGCAGTTTTCCCGATTTTTTCACGGCGTCGCCTTTGA
>CADBSX010000257.1 GCA_902797515.1 uncultured Eubacteriales bacterium
CCACGCCCGCCTGATCGGCTATAGCGGTAGCGTCTATTGAGATATATTTAGCGCTCGTCGACCAAGCCGCATTGTCGTCGGTAATTATACCGAAAACCGCGCCCGTCGCGCTGCTGAAAAGATAATTCAGTTCGTTTGCCGCATCGTAAACCGTAGAAGACGCATCTTTCGATACGACTATCGAGTAATCGGTACGGCTGTTATCGCAAAGAACATCCTGCGTCTTTTTATAATCCGGTACCGCGACGTCGTACTCTTCGTCATCGTGCGTGTCTTCGCGGTGATAATCTGCGGGCGGATCTGTTATTACTATACTGCCTTTCTCACCGTTATCACCGGGACCCGACGGACCGTCTTGATTACTTTCTCCGCCTTTACGGCAAGCGCAAACTGAAAAAAGCATGGCGATAACTATCATCGAAGACATAACTCTTAACAGTAATTTTTTCATATCGTTATTCCTCCTATTCCACCGTAACTTCATAAGTCTTTATCGCGGTATTGCCCGTCGAGTCAGACGTATAGAAATAGAAAACGTATCGACCTTTCATAGTGTACTCTGTAACGGCTGTGCCGTGTTTTGCAAAAGTACCGTCGGGCAAAAGCACGAAAACGGTTATTTCCAACTCGCCGTCCAATTCATCTATCGCAACGGCTTTCGCGACGCTGATTTTGTCTCCGACTTTAGCTGTCTTTGCAGTCTCTTCTAAAATAGCAAGCACCGGCGGCGATATGTCGACGACTTCCATGATATATCCGAAATCTACTTCTTTCTTATCGTTCCAATCGATCGCGGTGAAAGAAACGCGATACGTACCGTATTTATCAAGTTTGACGGTATGCTTTTCATTGAGTGCGACGCGCGACAATTCTACGCCGTTCACGTCTTTTATTATTTCTCCGCCGACGCCTGTGACCGTATAATAGTTTTCGATGTTCGGATCGAGAACGTCCATAGCAACGGCAGTGGAAAGTTCGACCACGTCGTTAAGTTGATAACGGAAAGCCATAAGGTCATCCAGAGATATTCTCGGTTTGATAAGGTCGGCTTTAACGCTCGTCGTATTCTGACCGTTCAGTTTTGCGAGTATTATCGTCGAGTTTCCTTTTACGCCTTCGAATTCAAGCGTAAATTTGACTTTGCCGCTCTTAAATCCCGTAAATACGCTTCCGTCAAGGTTTTCAACTACGTTGAAAGTAACGCTCGAACCGTCGGATACGATCATTCTGTCGTTATCGTATTTATAGGTGAAAGAATTTTGCCCCTGTCCCGAGAACGACGCGGGTATCTCATACTTGACGCCGCCGTTAACGTAGAAATAAGACCGCGTTTCGCTCGATTTTTCGTAAGTTATCTTTATCGAACGGCTTGCGTCGATAACGTCGGTCAGATAAACGTTTATCTTGCTGAAATTATTTTCGGCAGCGTCAACGTCGAATTCTATCGACGCGCCGTTCGCAAGCAGGAAATTCGCGAAATCGACTTTTGCCTTGTCGGTCGAAGTCGTTATACGCATACCGGCGCCCGTCTTTTCCACCGTTGCGGAATCGGAGATAAAATATTTGGAAATATCGATATTTTTGCCGTCGCCGACGACGCATACGGGGATATCGAATTTTTCGCTCGTCGCGGCTTTACCGTTTATAGTGGCTTTATAATAAATTTTAGCGACGTCAAGGTGAGCGTTTACGTCGGGCGTATATTTGCCGTCCGCGTGCTCTTTCGTTCCGTTTTTATCTTCGGTAACGAGCGTCGCTTCGACCTTTTTGCCGTTGCCGCTCGCCGTGTAATCGTAAGCGAATACTTTATCGAAAGAATAAGTCGAACCCGCTATTAAATAATCCGGCAAATATATTTCGTCTATGAAAACGGCTTCGTCGTTTTCCGAAACGGAAACGACGTAATTGTCTTCTACCTTACGCCCGAGATAATCCGTGACCGTAACACCGACGGTATAATCTCCCGATTTTGCGGGACGGAAACAACCGTTGACTATCTCAACGTCTTCACCGTTAAAAGTAACTTTGCTTTCGATAATCGCGTTGCCGATACAGTTCGTCGGTTCAACCGCGGCGATCTTTACCGCTTCGCCGGTAAGCGCGGAAGTGACCTTTTCGCTGAAAATCATATCGGGCGCGGAGTATTCGCCGACGACGTTTACGCTTACCGTTTCGGTCGCCACATTGCCGGAATTATCGACTGCAAAATACGATATGACGTGTTCGCCTGCGCTTGTCGGCGTAAAATAACCGTCGATGACGCGAACTTCATGTTCGCTCGTAGTGTTGACTCTTGCAAAGACTCTCGTCTTCACGTTGCAAGCGCCGCTAAGATAATCGTTCGCCGTAGCGCCGAATGCCTTATACTTGTTTCCGACTATACCGACAGGAAGATCTTCTCTGTCAAGACCTTCATAGTCGATCGTTATTTCCGGCGCGACGTTATCGAAAACGTTTTGCTCGGTAAGGTCTATGTCTCCTGCGCGTAAAATAAGAAATTTAGCGGGAGCGGTACCTTTGTATCTGCTCGCGGAAATACGAAGGAAAACTTCGTTTTCGGTAAAGCCCGTCCAAAGGTTTCCGAAATACTGCGAATCGTCAAGATCGATGACAAAGCCTTTGGCCACGTTTGCATAAACTTTTTTACTCGCATAATCGAGCCATATTTTGACGTCGGAATATAACTGATTCTGACCGCTTGCCGTTCTCCCGCTGAAAGTGCCGTGATACGGCGCGCCCCAAGAATCTCCTACGTGAAGTTTGTTCCAATAACTTTCATAACCGGAAGGCGTCTGATTTTGTACGCCCGCTAACGTATAAGTACAGTTATTGCTTGCGGAATAATTTACGACGATGCGGAGATACTGCGACTGATCGTTTTTACAGATAAAATCTATCTGAAGCGTATCGAAGTCAGACGTCCCGACAGACGAAGGTACGATCACGCTTTCGAATATCGGCTTTGCGATCGTTGATTTAGTAATATCGAAATAATCGTTTATCGTGAGAGTCTGCTCGCTCGACAAAGTGACCATTTCGCCCCGACTTCCGTCGACGCCGTTTTCTTCGTAATACACGTTATCGTCGGGTGAAGACAATTCATACTTAGGAAGATATGCGTAAAATTCCTTTTTCGTTGAATAAATTTTTCCCGATACGTTCGCGTGATACTCAAAACAATATTTCCCGAATTGAGTCAGAACGATATTTCCGTTCACCTGTTTTGCCGAACCGTCGGGATAAAGCATAACGCAATCGGTATTATAGATATTTCCGTCTTTGGTAAACTTAACTTCGGGAACTCCGATAAGGTCGCCTTTTTCGTAAACGTCTTCCATGTTTACGGGCGAAAATCCGTCTTCCCCTTCCGCCGCCGCTTGTTTTAAACTCATATTAACGATAAAAACCGTTAACGAGAGCATACACACGAAAACAAGCGAGTAGAGCAAAATGCGTTTTCTCTTCATTTTTAATCTCCTTTTTGATTTTCTATTTCCTTCTAAAAGGATTCTTCTTTTCTTTTTTTTATTCTTTGTCTCCCCCTTCGGTAAGACTGCCCATCAGTTGCTTGCTGAATATCGAGAAGACCACCAAAATAGGTATGAGCATAAGCATACACCCCGTTATCTTCATCGGAATATTCGATATGGTGTTTTCCGTACTCGAATTGAAATACCACATTCCGTACGCTATCGTAGGATACGACGGCATATAAACGAGCGGAGTGTAATAATCGTTCCAGAACGATATAAACATTATCAGAAATACCGTCCAGAAGAGGTTTTTGACAAGCGGAAGCATTATTTGGATGAAAATTCTGAAATAGCCTGCGCCGTCAATTTGCGCCGCCTCTTCGTACGACGTAGGAAAGGCTTTGAACCGCGCGTGAAATATAAGATAATAAACGGAAATAAAATGCCCTTTCATTATCCATATCCCCCAAAATCTGTCATAAAGCCTTAAAGTTTTTGCCATTTGTATTTCGCTCGGCAAAGAACCGACTATCGGAAGCGCTATCGCGACTATAACGAAAACGTTAATGAGCCTGCTGAAAAAATAATCGAATCTCGCCGTCAGATACGCAACGAGACACGGCACGAACGTCGCCATCAAAGCTGCGCCGACCGCATATATCATCGTATATCCGAACATATACCAAAGGTTAGGATAAACGGTGCCCGTTTCAGATGCGACCGGAACGTAGAAAAACCTGAACGCCTTGAAAAAATTATCGAACTTCCAGTCGGACGGCCAAGGAATAACGGTCGATTCTATCTTCTCGCCATTCATCAGCGCTTCAAAAAGCCCCCATACGATAGGAAGTATTATCATTACGGCATAGACGACAAGAAGAAAGAACAATATGATCATCAGCGGCGAACGACTATTACTTTTCGCACGGTTCGTCGATCTCATCTTTTTAACCATTTGACGGCCCTACCTTTTCAAGAAGTTTTCTTATTCCGAGCGTTATCGGAACGATAATAAGCGTAAGAATTATACCGATAGCGGCAAGATCGGAATATTCGGCATACGACGCGGCAAGCGTTCTCTTATAAAGAAGATATCCGACGGTATAAAACTGCGCTTCGGCATAAGAGCCGTAAAAGCTGAACAAACTGAGTTGGTTCGAGAACAGATTTGCGATGCTGATTATCAATATCGTCAAAAACGTAGGAAAGATCTGCGGAAAAACTATATGCCAGAATTCCTGCCATTTATTCGCTCCGTCTATCTGCCCCGCGTCGGTTATCGAAGACGAAATGGACGACATCGCGCCCGACAGCAAAAGAACGTTGGTACCGAAACCCATAAGTATTCCGTAAACTATAAGAACGAGCATCGTCGTGTCGTGGTTTGCCAAAAGCCCGAGGATCTCTTCGCCGCCGAGACGGACAACGACCGCGGGAATAAAATTGTCGACGAGATTGCGGAACAATATGACCATTACGATGCCGCTAACGATCGACGGCAAAAAAAGCATAACTCTGAAAAAGTTCTTGCCGAATCCTTTCTTGTATATATAATAGGAAAAAAACAAGGCAAGCGTCATGCTTACGACTAAAGACACCGACCATGCGAGAACCGAGTTCTTGAACGCAAACGACCACGTAACGTCAGTAAACATTTCATTTGATACTTTTATAAAATGTTCAAATCCAGTCCACGCGTATGCGCCCGTTTCTCTGTCGTAATTTTTGAAAGCGAGAAGTATGGAGTTTATATTTACGCCGAAATAAAATATCACTACCTGCAATACGGGCAAAGCGATCATCGAGCAGTAAAATATAAACATTTTTCTCGATCTTTTATTTTTTAAGTTCACAGTTAACATAGGGAGTCTCCCGAATGTTCGTTAAGTCAGTTATAATATTTTGAATACGTGTTGTCCCAATACTCTTTTGAGAACTGCACGGACAATCCCTTAAAATACTCAAGACCGGTTATTCCGTCTTTATAGATCGCATTGGAAGGATACTGGAACGGCGTATTCCCCTGACCTTTGTTGACTATCGTATGATAGAAGTTGGCAAACATCAGATTAGATGCGTTATCGGCATACATATCGCTGTCGCAGAAGGGATAAACGATGTCTGCGCGGGCACGCATTTCAAATACGTTTCTGGTATATGGCGAAACCTTATCTTTTATCGAATCGATACTGTAATTAAGAGCTTTCGGGCAGCCCGAGTAAAGAGTGAACTCTACCAACGATTGATCGGTGTAAAGGAATTGCAAAAAGTCGAGCGCAAGCGCTTTTTCGTATTCTTTGCCCTTTTCCTGTCCGACGTTGCCCCTGATGACCGCACCGGACAAAAGATAATCGACGAGCGTAACGCCTTCTCCGACTTTTTCTTCGGTAGCTTTCGGGAAAGGCATAAAGCCGAAACGTCTCGCGTTTCTCGACGCCCTGTCTTCTCCGAACTGTTTAGCCATAGTCTTAAAATAGCCCATATCGTCGGCTTCGTTTTCCCAATAATTACTTTCGATTATCATTCCGATAGTGTTTTCGGTCGAAAGAAATCTGCTCGCAATATAAGTTTTCTGTGCGTCGGTGTGAGAAAGCGCTCCTACGGATCTTAAATCTATATATTTGCTTTGTTTGTTCAAAAGCCTGTCGGCAAATTGAAGCGCATAGTATTTTCCCGCCTGTTTAGCAAGAAGATAACCGTTATTTGCGGTTATCGGCGTTTCGGGCATCATTGAAACTATTCCGGTTTGTTCTACTTCGTTTACAAGGTTCGTAGCGACGCCGTCGAAAGTTACGTTGAGCATCGATTGTCCGAGTCCTTCATAATCGCATGCAAGTGCCGCAAGAAACTCGGTAAAGTAAACCTGATTATCGCCCGTCCAGATAACGGGAGTTATGCCGAGTTCTTTCATCTTTGCGCAAAGAGTAAAAAATTCATCGTAAGTTGCCGGCAACCCGTCGTCGTAAGTTCCCTCTTCCCCGTCCGGTCCCTTGGATTTTTGTTCGCTCGGATCGATGATAAAGCCGTCGTTGCCGTTATCCCTTTCGGAAGAAAAATATAAAAGTTCGGATTCAAAAAGGTCTATATCGTAAGTGATTCCCCTGAATCCCTGATAATGCGGCAACATATAATATTTGCCGTCTTTGGTTTCAAGATAAGACTTCTGCTCACCCGTCAGCTTGTCAACAATACTCTTGTCTTCACCGTATTTCGTGAGTTTTTCGGTCACAATAGACGTTATGTCGAGCGCTTTGCCGCTTGAAACGAGATCGCTGTAATAAAAATTTTCGGAAAAGAATATCGCGTCACGACTGTCGCTCATTCCGCTTATTATATCCCTGCCGCCTTGTTTGGCGTTGTCTATCCATATCTGAACGCCCTTTTTTCCTTCCTCGTAAACGTCGTCCTTATGAATTTCTTCATATCTCGAAGCGGCGGCTTTGAGCCACTTTTCACCGAAAGCGCCGTTGAAATTACTGATAAACAGCGTGGTTTTACCTTTGTCTATCTTAGTGTCGCGATCGAATTCGTCTGTCGGTTCGGTCGAATCGGTCGGCGGCGCCGAAGGCGGAGCGCAACCTATCAAGGCAAGCGACAAAGAAACGATCATACACAAAAGCATCGCTATAAGTTTTTTCATTTTAATTTCTCCTCTTTATTTTCTATTTTATTATTTTTCGATTTTGATGGCGGTACCGCCCTCGAGTCGGGACTTTTCCGCCGCAAATCCCATAAGATGACTCATTATCGATTTGTCTATGGAAGTCAGCCCCATCGCGCCCGAGTCGCCGCGTAGCGCGTGAACTATATCGTCAACCATCTTCTCATCCCCGCCGCCGTGCCCGCCGAACGTTTCGCCTACGGTTACTTCGATGTCTTCAGGTTCGACGCCGTATATCTTTCCGAACTTCTGATAATGTATCACGTTATCGAGCATGCTCGCAGACATCTCGCCTTCGGTCCCGTGGATCCAAATCGTTCTTATACCGCCTTCGCAAAATGCCGTCATCGTCAATTGCGCCGTCGTGTTATCTTCAAATAAAACGTTTACGACCTGATTATCAACCACGTCGTTATCACATTTAAAAACGCATCTTGCGTAAGGATTGTCTTTTGTAGAAAAAGCCTGCTCTATGGCGCGCTTGTCTTTCGGATCGCCTAAATATTGCCCCGATGCAAATGCAAACGCAGGATAGTTCATATAAAATTTCATCGAATTATACTTGCACTTGTCTTTTAACTTACATTCGAAACAGTAGTCTCCACAACCTTCAGGTGCATTCTCGCGCTTAAAATAATTGAGCGAACCGTATGAAGAAACGCTTTTACAATCTTTCCCCGTGAGCCAAACGAACAGATCGAGATCGTGACAACATTTGGCGACGATCATAGGATTAGTGTCTTCGCTTCTGCGCCAATTGCCCCGAACGAAACTGTGCGCCTGATGCCACCAACCGACGTGTTCCGTTGCGGATATAGATATGACTTCGCCGACTTTGCCTTCGTTTATCATCTTCTTTATCGTCGTATAAAGCGGTGCGTATCTTAAAACGTGACATACGAAGACCTGCCTGTCGTATTCGTGTGCGAGACGCGCTATCTCCCTGCTTTGCTCTTCCGACTGCGCAATCGGTTTTTCAAGAATAAGATGATATCCTGTCTTTAAGCCTTTTATCGCCTGCGCATAATGGTATTCATCCATTGACGCTATTATAAGAGCTTCGGCAATTTTACCTTTTGCAAAAAACTCTTCATCGGACGAAAACAACCGATCTGCGCTCAATTTGTATTTTTCGGCGGCAAGCGAAAGTTTCTCTTTATTCGAGTCGCAAACGGCAACTATTTTTACGTCGTCGTATTTCCCGAACGTATCGAGATAAAACTTCCCGCGTTGTCCATAACCTATCAAAGCAATCCGTATCATTGTTGTCACTCCCTTAAAACTCGTTTTACCGTTGCTTTCAAATCGACGTCTTTTGCGTTTTGCGCAAAAGACAGACGCGTCTGTCTTTTGAAACCGAATTTCGGCACCGATTTTCACAACGATCGATTCTTGTTTTTGTCTTAATTCGGTTGACTTATTTTCATTATATCACACCTTAATTCGGATTTCAATAAAATAATTAAATTTACCACTCCCACAATTCGGGAGAATGAAACAATTTTATTACCACATTTCGGTAGTGATGATTTTTCCTTGACAATTCTTTCGTTTTCAGTTATAATTTTATCATGAGTGATATACTATCTCCCAATAAAAATATTTCCCTTAATCTTGTCAATAAGCAAGATGAAAAAGTAATCCTAAAAATATCCAAAGCGTTATCTTCTCCCGAAAGGATCGCGATAATGCGCGCTCTACTTTACAAATCGAAAGGCATTCAGGAACTCTCGAAAGAACTGAAAATGCCTTTGACGAGCGTTATGCGACATATTGACGTTCTCTCTGACGCTCAACTGATTATTATAAATTACCAACCGGGAATCAAAGGGCATGCCAAATACTGTTCCCAAACTATTTTGTCATACACGGTATCTCTTGATATTTCAAACATGCAAACGCCGATCGATGATTATACGGTCGAAATGCCGATCGGCCATTTTTCGCACTGCCATATATCCACACCGTGCGGAATAAACGGTAAAAACGCTACTATAGGAAAATTCGACGATAAAAGCGTTTTCTTTATGCCCGAACGAATAAACGCAGAACAACTCTGGTTCGATCAAGGTTTCATAAGTTATAATTTTCCCACTCCGACTAGCGATAAAAAATATCATTCCATAACTTTCTCTTTTGAAGTATGTTCCGAAACAACGTATTTTAACAATGACTGGCCGAGCGATATATCTGTTTTTATAAACGACGTCGAAGTGGTTACGTTCACATCACCCGGGGACTTTGGCGGGAGACGGGGAAATTACACTCCGCAATATTGGCCTATAACAAGCACTCAATTCGGTTTATTGAAAAAAATCACTATAAACGAAGACGGCGTTTTCCTCGACAATAAATCCGTTAATAAAAAAATAACTTTTAAGGATCTGTTGCTTTTCGACGGTTCAGCGATAAAGTTGACGATAGGAATAAAAGACAACGCCAAGCACAAGGGCGGCATAAATCTTTTTGGAAAAAACTTCGGTGACTTCAACCAAGCGATCGTTATGAAAATCAAATAACAACTTTTAATAATTATAAACGAGTTCGGAATATAATCAGGTTCGTTTTCGCTTCAAAATATATTTTCCCTTTGTTGTATCTTTAAGTTTGCGGACAAATTCATCAACAGTCTGAAACGTTTTTATATATGTCTTTATAGTTTATATAATCAATTCCCCTGCGAGCGAATTATTTTATGCTCCCAAAAAAAATTAACTCTTCCATAATATCCTGCGGAACGCTTGTCAAATCGGGCGTTCCGTTTATATAAACCTTTATGCCGATTTCGTTTTTAATTTTTAATCTCCATATTTATTATCATATCACTTTTCCCTATTTGAGAAAATAACCCTGTTTATCTAATTCTTAAAATCACTTAAAATTGCTTTATTATAGTTGTCTTTTCGGGAAGACCTTTTCCTTTCGGTAGGTGATCGTATCCGAAAAAGAAAACGCCCGACGATGAAAATCGTCGGGCGTTTTCTTTTTATTGCGAAACGTGTTTTTACGAAACGGAAACTTACCGATTTTGTCACGAACAGGTCTTACAAAATTATTCCGAACGAAAAAGCCTTGAGATAAATCTTTTTGTGTGACAAATAAATAGTAAAAAAGAAACCGGTTTCGCTCCTTTTTCGGAGTTCAA
>CADBSX010000258.1 GCA_902797515.1 uncultured Eubacteriales bacterium
GAGCGCCGCAGAACGCCATTTACAGCGAAATTTATAAGTAATACAAAGGAGAATCCATATGACTTTTGAGGGTATCGTTATCTCGGCACTTTTCCCGTTTTTGTTCATTGCGGTCATGCTGTGGTCGCATAGGTGAGCAAGAACAACGCCCCCTAACAGCAACGGATCCGCTGCGCGGTCCGTGCTGTGGGGGCGGGATGAAAGCTGTAACTTGCTCTGTTTATATCGTACTTACTGACTTGGTTTAGTACCAACCATCATATTTTTCTGGTAATGTTTCAGTCCGAATTTGCTTGCATACCGACCGAAAAGCATCCTCCGAATTTGAAAGATATGCTTTCATCGTTGGAGGCAAAACGGTAAAGGCCGAAGCATTATATTCATCAATGCTCTCTCGGTTCATTTCTATTAGGAGAAGTATTCCCTGTCCGCCGACATTGAGTTTATCAACAATTTCGCTCAACTCTTCATCAGATGCAAGGGATGATGAACCGAATCCCTCTGTAAATTCAACTAAACGATTGGCAAGCCCCTCTATGCCTTTTATCTCGGCATCATACATAATTGGTGTCAAAGTTCCAAGCGAATCTCCGGCCTCACCAAACTCGCAAATAAACTGTTGGATTTGCAATATGATAGCTCGCTCATCACTGTCTTTGTAGTCTCCAAGGGCCACAAACGCTGTAATGGCTTTTTCATACTCGCCATTTGAGGCCAACTCTTTTGCGTTTTTATACTCGCTGGATTTACAGCCGGTAAGTAATAACGCAACGGCAAGCACAAAGAAAACAGAAAGAAATCGTTTCATAGTAACCCCTTTACGTCAGCGCGCTTATAAGCGACGGGTCCTCAGACAGGATTTTGTAAATATCCCAAATTGTGACAGCTTGTTTGATGTGTTCAATAGGGACGACAACATCTTTTGTACCGCTACTACCGCTAAAGCGAATCGTAACCGTGTTGGCATTTCTCATGCTATCAATGACTGGCTCCAAATCATCAAACATATTATCAAACCATTTTGCTGATGGATTATCAATTATGCCAACAGCTTCCCAAATTGTTCCTCTCGCTACTTTAGTTACCCTACGTGAATAATCTACGTTGTGAATATACTGTTTTCCATCACAATCAATAATGACTTTATCGGTAAAAATCCATTCTCTATTAGAAAAGCCCAATGTCAGCATATACCGAGCACTATCATCTACAGTTATAGTCGCAATTACGTTTCGCTTAGCTGACAGAGTAGTTACGTTCTTATACCCAATTGAGTAATCTTTCCCAATTTTATCATAGCTAATGTTTATCTTGCTCTTTAACGCACTTAGCTTACTCACATTCTCTAAACGCTTTATTTCCTTGATTTTCGCATCACAGTCAGAGTTAAGACCTTTTCCGCTTTTGGTCGTAAGCAGCGAAATTGCGCCATCATAATTGCCGTTTGCAACCTCAGCATCCACTTGTGCAAGCAGGTCATTCAATGTATTTGCCTCTATCGCCTTGATTTTTTCATTCTTTAAGGAATCCGGCTGCTCACCCAACAGCAGATAAGCACCCTTATAATCACCTGCCTCAGTCAACTCTTGTGCCTGGCCGATTATTTGTTCCTGTGCTTTCTCTGTCACCTCTGTCAGCATTTGAGCAACAGCATCGTTCTTGTAGTTACCGACAGCGGAAAGAGCCTCATAGGCGTTGACCGCATCTTCCTGATTCATAAAACTTGTAGCCTGTTCGATAGCATCCGAACAAAGCAGTTCCGTCGTTGATGCAATCGCCTTTTGTGCAGACGAATAGTTTTCAGTATCTTCCTCAATGACCTTTGCATAATTGTCTAACGCCGTTAGGTAAGCGCTGTTCTCAACATTTGCCTCGGCCTGCTCATAGGATTCTTTTGATGCTCGGATTTGCTTGGCCTGAGACACTATTTCCAAGCGATTTTCTACACCCTTATAGTTTGATGTATTGTCAAGCAAGGCGTCCATCTCTTCGTATGGCATACCCCCATCAGCGTACTTTTTGAGAGAGGACGATAATAGAGAACTGACCTTTTCAATAGTCTTTGCCACGAACTTTTCATCAGAACTGTTTTGCTCATAGATTGCCGATGCAACGCCATATTCCCCTGCTTTGAGAGCGCGGTCAAAGCGATTGATTGGTCTGTTCGCGTTAATGATTATTGCGGCCACAGCACACAGAATGATAATAGCCGCTGGGAATATCGCTTTCAGTTTCTTTTTTGGAAACTGTCCTTTCGCAGGAGTAGTCTCAGTTGGAATAATGGAAACCTCGCTTTGCTGTAAATTTTCATCCATACTTTTTCCCTCCAAAATTTTTATTTTCCGGTGAGAAAATAAAAAAGTGCGTAGCATGAAGCTACGCACCGAAAAACGCAAGCTCCTTGCTGCCACGCAAGTTTTTAACACACAAAGAGGTATGCCAAAATAGGGCCTGCATTTTTACCAATGATAAAAATGCACACCTCGTCTGTGTGTTATACAATATGTACTTGCGTGGCAAAACTATTGTATCATGCGTTTTGGAAAATAGCAATAGCATTACGAAATCAGGCAGATATGACGATTGCGCATGAAAAAATGTCCCCCGAACAGCAGCGGATCCGCTGCGCGGTCCGTGCTGTGGGGGACAGAATGAGAGGCAGTTCACAACTCTAACGGACAATGTAAAGCTCGCTTAGACTGCGAGTAAATGCAATATATTTTTCACTTCTTGTCATTTCGTTCTCAAACACGATAGCGGTATCAAACTCAAGGCCCCGTACTTCGGCAACCGTCATGAAAGATGCTTTTTCAGTTTCAATTTTATTTTTTACGCAGAGTGCAAGAAGTTGCACGGGAAGCACAGCCTCAAAGTTGCTGATAATAACCACTCGATTCTTCAGAATCAGACTTAACTTACATATTGTCTCTGCGTCGGAGGCCTCTATTATCTTTACTTGGCGATTTATGCTGATTCCGAGTGCTCTATCGTTCATCTGTAACTGTTCGTTATAGAATTGTACGATTTCCTGACTGTTTCGATAGTTTTCTTCCAAAGTGAATATCGGAACTACTTCATCTGGTTTACTGAGTTCTTGTCTAATAAAGTTCTGCAAGCTCCTCCATGTTTCGATTCCGCTTATCTGAGGGAGCTGCTGATTGATGTCGCCGTATATGTTAAAGCAAACGTCCCCATTATTTACTTGCTGTATCAGTCGATACTGTAAATAGGTTATGCCCTGTCCCTCATCAATGCAGAGAAGCGTATCTGTATATTGGGGCTTTCCGTATAGAAAATAAAGTGCAAGGACCTTAGCATAGAGCGCACATTGACAATCCTCGTGTACGATTTTAGCAATAAGGCCTTTATCCTCTCCGTCAGGAAAATACTGAAGCAATGTATCCGTTATAGTATTTTCGATAAGGGTCATTTGCGACGCGTAGCTATCGTTGTAGGATGTGGTACTGCGCCCCTTTGCATTTATATTTTTCGATACACTTGAAATTTCTCTAAGAAGATTGTCGCGTTCAGACCTTAATCTGTTTGCAAATTCCGTTGAGTAGATAAAATTGACTACATTCCCCGCAAAATTCATATACGCCACATCGTCTTTGACCGATTCTCTAATCTTTCTTAGCTTATCCTCGTGTACCTTGCTCCATCCTCTGAACCGAGAACTGTACCTTTCAAGGATAAGAACGTAGTACTGAGCCAAAGAACAACGGGTAATTGTTTTGATTCCGAGATTTTCGCTGATTGCATCAATATATGTATTGAACAACGGGTTTGGAGTGATGATTTTCACTCTTTTCCAGTCTGTTTCTGGCCGATTATATTTAAGATTTGCCAAACGATGCAGCAGTATCATGGTCTTACCGCTGCCAGCACAACCTTGGATGATAAAGCTCTTATTAAAATCGTATTCGATAATGTCATTCTGCTTTTTCTGGATAGAACGGATAATGTTAGATATATTCTTTTCTCCGCGCTTGTCCTGCAAGACTTTCTGAAGAAACGGGTCAAATATTTCATTTGATGTTGCATTGCTGCCCGATACAAATTCATCAAAGATATCAATAAGCGTTGAAAACTGAATATCAATGTTTCGGCGGAGCTTAACTGCATAATGGACTCCGGCAACATCAAAGGCTGTTTCGTTTTTTGCACGGTAATGTCGTCCAAAGTCACTCCAAACGGACACTACCTCACTCCCGATTCGATTTTCTCCGATGTAGACAGTCTTATTGCTTTTCCCGTTCTGAACGTCAAATCGAGCATAGTATGGACTGAACCTTGAGGCTGTGAGTTGGTTTATTTCTTCTTGTTTCCTAATCTTATCGTCTTGTATATCGATTTCTAAAAAATAGGCGCTAAATCCTTGGGCGAGCCTATGCTTCAGCTCTTCAATCTTTTCATCGAGATACAAAAGTACTCTTTCTAAATGATGGCGCTCTTCTGCCATGATGTCCTGCTTATCTTTCCTTTGAGGGGCAGGCAAGTCTATATATTGGGATATTGCTTTTGGCTTTTTCCCATCCGCAATATCATAGATATATCTTGCGATTTTACTATCCCTGTTTCCGAAATCGCCGCAATAAAACGCGTCGCCTATTGCGATGAGAGATTCTTTATCTCCTGCATAAGCAGCATCGACTAATTTTTTCAGGACATTCATACGGCTGGCTGAAATCCGAATGTCAAGAGGAAATTCAGTTATCATCTATAAGCCGACCTCTTTCTGCCGTTTATTGAATATAAGGTTTCAAGGGGAATGGAGGGAATACTCGCGCTTGCTGTCTGGCCGCATCGGCAGGGAAATGTAACATCGCCACAGCGTAGGTCTCAATCTACGCTGTGGTGACAGCTTTTGTGCATCTCAATATTCAAAATCGTCAACATTATATTCGTCACTCAAAGCTGAGCTATCTCCTCTATATTTTGGAATTCCCCAACAGTCTCCCGACTCTATTGGGTTGCCATCATCATCTGTTGAGGTGTAAAATCCTCTCGGCTTTGGCGGACTATTTTCCAACAGAGCACCACCGCATTTAGGACACTTTCCCCAATAGGTGGTTACAATACTACTGCATTTAGAACAGACGGCAGTATCCGAAAGTGGGTCATGTTCAAGAAATTCCTCATGCTCCTGCTCTTCATTGATATCCACATCGGTTTTGCTCGGAATATCTTCATAAGTTTTGCTGTCCATCGGATTGCCCTGCATGGACGCAGCGTCAGAAAGCGGCTCGGCTTCTGCAGACGTAAAAGTAACTTTAAGAGGTGCACTTCCTTTATATATTTCCCAATAATCGGGATTTGCTCCTGCTGTGCGGCTCTCATCGTATCGATAACTACGTCCTCTGCCATTTTCCACTTTCAGAAACCCTTGCTGAATGACATCAGGATACAAAAACATTTTACTTTCCGTGGGGAATTTTATAGTGATACGACGCTTATCTATCTTTGCTACGGTACCTGTTCCAAAAAATTTGTGTGTAACTGTTTTTCCCACGGATATTGTTGGAACGTTTTCAGCTTTGTGCTCTTTTTGGAAGGTTTCTTCAATTTTCTCTTGTTTTCGCGTTGGCTGAGTTACAGGATTTGGATAATACTGTTCCCAATCTTGCTGTATATACTTTGCCAATGCAACAATGTGCTTGCAAGCTCTCGGATAGTTTTTATAAGCCTCGCAATTACAGAAATATCCTACAATATCTCCTTGCTCTGTTATTTGAATTCCGGTATTATATATCTGTGAACCGATGGTATTAGCTTTAAACAGGCCCCTCTTTTTATTGAATTGAATATTCTTGACTCTTTGTGCTTGTGCATACTCAACGCCACGGAGAAATGTTTGATACACAGATACTTCGCAAATTATCTTCTCGTCACTAAGGGGATTCCTTGGGTCCTGTGTATTTTGAGAAGCGGTTGTTTTGTTATCCGTGTTTCGCTTATTGCAAAGTGAAGTAGGCGATTCATTGCATACGGCGTTAGTTGCCAGCGGCGGTTTTTCCGGAGTAAAACGGTAATTGAGCGCCGTAGTGTGTGATTCATACGGTTGCGAAAAGTATTTTACATTTTTCAGACGGTATTCGGGCGGATACTTGGGGTTGTACCCGAACAGATTCACATATTGAAGCAGGTCATCTTTTTCTGCTGCCATCCTGATAAAAACTTCCATGAGAGCGTTTGCATCATCAATGGCGCTATGGCTGTTTTTGACCGTTCCCTCTAATTTGTAATACCGGATTGCATCACTTAGCTTATGGGGATATGGAGCGCGGTCTTTGAATACTGTCAACGTATCAATAACATCACTGCTTTGAAAAAAAGATTGACAGTCAGCCTTTAAGGCGGCAGTGGAGACAAAGAGCATATCGAAATTCGCATTGTGCGCAACTAATAAAGCAGAATCTCCGATAAAATCCTTGAATTTAGATATGGCGGATTCTACACTAACGCCTTTTTCGCGCAGAAAAGCCGCGGAGATATGATTGGCAGCTTCAGCCTCTCGACTAATTTGGTGTCCGTCATAGAGATTCACATAGAAATGAAACTCTTTTGCGTATAGTCCGTCAGGCTTCTGATAGAGTCGCTGAGCGGCTAATTCGATAATCTGGTCTTTGTATGGAGACAGGCCTGAAGTCTCAACGTCAAACAATATGACTGAACTATATTTTTCAAAAATAGACACAATTCCATTTGCCATAGCCCCTGTTTTTGATAGGACTTGGCTTTCTGAAGCGAATTCTTCCGTTACGCTTTCGCGGTACACTTGCGTATTTTGGATTTCCTGAAGCGGTTGAGGACTACCCATTTCTTCAAACTGGCTATACACTCGTGCGTCTTGGATTCGTCTATCAGGACAGCGTGTAGTGGTACTCTTTTGCGTGGCGGACTCTTTTATCGCGATAGGCTTTTGATGTGCAGTCGGCTTTTCCTTTTGATTCTTTTTCTTATCGGCTGAAAAGGCAGCTGAGATACCGTACACGACCCCTCCAATTATAGAAGTAATCATGAATATGTCTAAAATGTTAAGTTCAGAAACACTATCACCGCAGAACCTACAATACATATAGAGAAAAAATATAATAAGGATTGCAGTATTCAAGTAGAATCACCTCAATCTTATACATTATCAATTTATTATACTCCGCCACGTTTTGCTCGTCAATATAGCTTATAGCAATATTTCTATTTCTTTGATTTTTAGTCAAACTGTCCATATATCTCATGACGGTATTTCCTTGGAACTGCTGTTTAACATTGCGACCGTCCTTGAAATTGAGCCATATCTGCTGTTGAAGTTCAGATTGGAAAAATGAAATTGCCCTATCGTCTGTGAAAGGCGATAAGGCAATTTTTTGATTTATTCACTTCAAGTCCATCAGAAAAAAGCGAGCGCCCATCCCTTACATCACATAGAGGACGAGCGCTGCGGTTATTCTTATGAGATTTCAGAAAATCTCTGCGATGCCATGATTTCATCATA
>CADBSX010000259.1 GCA_902797515.1 uncultured Eubacteriales bacterium
ACGCGGCGGCGGAGAGATTTTCTCTCCGCCGCCGCATTATAAATAAAATTACACAAAGACAACTGTTTCGGGAAAAATGTCGAAAAGGGAGTTG
The DNA here is from genome assembly GCA_902797515.1 of uncultured Eubacteriales bacterium. Lineage (GTDB taxonomy): Bacteria > Bacillota > Clostridia > Christensenellales > Borkfalkiaceae > UBA10281. The sequence goes on from CADBSX010000259.1 coordinate 95, forward strand.
AAATACTTGAAAATTTTTATTGGAAATAATATAATATAGAAAATATATCTTTTAAGGGCGGAAAAATTTTAAGTCCTTAAAAAACCATTTAAAGGAGTTTAACGGCAAAAATGAAAAGAAAACTTTTCGCAGCGAGTATTTCGCTGCTTGCGCTTGTTTGTCTCGTAGGCGCTCTCGGCTTGGTCGCCTGCAAAAAGGACAAAGGCAACGACGGCGACGCGCCGAAGACCTTTACGGTCAGGTGGGTGGACTACGACGGTACGGGCATCGCCTTTACCGAGAATGTGCCCGCCGGCACCACTCCCGTATTCACCGGTAAAGAGCCCTCGCGCAGCGGTTACGTCTTCGACGGCTGGGATCCCGCGCCCGCGCCTATCACCGCCGACGCCACCTACACAGCCACGTATAGTCAGATTGACACCGAAGTCACCGCTACCGAATTTGCAGCGGCAATGTCATTTGAAGGCAACTTTACCGCAGAGTTTGCGCTTTTTGGCATCGATTGTTCATTCTATCAACTTGACGACGGAAGTATTGAATATATACAACCCGGCGAAGACGGCGGGGTTAATATCGCAGTAAAGAGAGAGGACGGAAACTTTGATTATTCCGGTACAGAATTTTTTGATGATGGCGGATACCCGCTGTTCGGCGAAATGGTTATAGTCACCAAGGATGACGTAGAGGAAATCAAGAGCAGAGCATTCATGCCGAAAACTTATTTGCCTCAAGTCAAGTACAGCGATTTGACGTATGACTCTGACAAAGGCGAATATAATGCCTCGATCCTGAACGACGATGACGTATTGATGAAAATCAATCTGCGATTTGAAGACAATCAGCTCGTCAATGCGACGATCAGTGCGGAAGGCGGAAAGATTGAAACAACTTTCTCCGACTATGGAAAGACAGTTCTTCCCGACGCGGAACGTCTGTATTCCAAATCTCGCGGCGGAGTTGTCGATGTCACGGACGACGAAGGTTACTGGGACTACGCAAACATCACTCTTCCGTCAACAAAAGCCGGCGATAAATTCAATATTTACCTGAACGTCAACGTCGGAGATCTTCCCGACGGATACGATCTTCTCAAAGACAAGATGTATTTGCAAGCCGCGCTCTTACGCGACTACGTCGACGACAAAGACAAAGATGTGACAGAAGAGTATACGGACGACTATCTGTCTATGAAATTGGAAGGATTGTATAATTCGTCTGTTGATCCTATCCCGACTTACGCCCTTGGAGAAAATACGTACGTCACAAAGGATGGGAACTTCTTGGAGGCATTTCTCACTCAGTACGGTGAGGATAAGGATAAAGCGGTAGAAGAAGGCGTGTATAATTTGCTTCTTACAGTCACGCTCAAAAAAGACCTTAAAGAAGGCGACAACTACGTGGCGTTCTCCGCTAAATATAATAAAGCGGTTACCATCGCAATCACCGCAAACGGAGACAACGGTTATGACGATGAAGAAGAGATTGCGCTTGGAAGTACTGCAAAAGGCGAAGTCTTTGAGTTCGATCTCGCCGCTACGTTTGCGCCGCCCGCCGACTATGATCCGACTACGGACCGTTTCTGCGTTGACGTGGAACTTGTTGACGAAGGCGTCTATTATAGCGAAGACGAGTATAAGGTGACGATAACCTATGGCGATAGAGATATCACCGAGTATCTTACCAGCGCGTACACATACAGAGGCAGATTGACTAAATCGGCGGACAGCGCCGAAAGTCTCCCCGCAGGCACCTATGACGTTCATATCAAAGTGGAACTTGTGGACGATTTGCCTGCGGACAAAACGTATAAATTGCGCGTCACTATTTCTTGCTATGAATAATTGAAAATGCGGCGATCGGCAGTCTGCCGCAAAGCAACAGGAATTTTGCATTACCGAAAAGGGAGAGCGCGCCTCTCCCTTTTTTTAACGCATAATATTACCGCCTATAAGCCGAAACACGGAAAAAATTTTAAAAAATTTAATTTTATGACAAGCAACTGTCAGTTTTTCCCGTCTATAATATGCTCACGAAAACACGAAAGGAGTAAATTATGGAAAGCGTTATGGCGATATTCAAAGGCGCGGAACAGGGCAAGAGGGAAAATCAGTATCTCACGGGCGAGAAGTATTTTTACGGGCTCGGCGTGGAAACGGACGTGAACGCGGCTGAAAATTGGTATAAAAGAGCGGCGAAAGGCGGTCACGCCGCCGCGGCGTATATGTACGGATATATAATGCTTACGGGGCTTTCGGGAAAAGTCGATTTAAAGCGCGGAAACAGATATATAAAAAAGGCGGCTGATTTAGGCGACAGGAACGCGGTGCTTATGCTCGCGAGGAATTACTATTACGGTTACGGCGTTAAGAAGAACGACAGAAAGGCGTATCGGCTTTGGCAAAAGGCGCGAAGACGGGCTGCGCGGAGGCGGAATACTATCTCGGACTCTGCTATGAAAAGGGGATTCACGTGAAACCGGACGGAAAAAGAGCGGAAAAGCATCTTTTATCCGCTTTCGAGCACGGTTTTACCGTTCCCGTGAATAATTAAACGGACGCTTTTTGAAAAATACGGCGAAAAAAGTCGATAGTTTCCCGTTTTATAAAAAGAAATAAAATCGGGCGTTCTAAACGCCGCCGTTTGACCATAAACATATAACAGTAACCGAAAAAGGAGAGTTGTGTTTATGA
>CADBSX010000260.1 GCA_902797515.1 uncultured Eubacteriales bacterium
AAGGCGGGCAAGACCAGACATATGGGCATCCGTCCGACGGTCAGAGGTTCGGTCATGAACCCGTGCGATCACCCGCACGGCGGCGGCGAAGGACGTTCTCCGATAGGACATGCGGGCCCGCTCACTCCGTGGGGCAAACCGGCTCTCGGCTACAAGACGAGAAAGAAGAACAAAAAGACCAACAAATTCATTATAAAGAGAGTAAATTAAGGAGAGTATAGATATGAGCAGAAGCGTAAAGAAAGGGCCTTACGTACAGCCTAAATTGCTTGCGAGGATCGAGGCTTTGAACGCGGAAAACAAAAAGACCGTGCTTAAAACCTGGTCGAGAAGTTCGACTATATTCCCTCAGATGGTCGGACACACGATAGCCGTACACGACGGAAGAAAACACGTTCCCGTATATATAACCGAAGATATGGTAGGTTGCAAACTCGGCGAGTTCGCGCCGACCAGAACGTTCAAGGGCCACGCCGGCTCGAAGACGAGTTGAGTGGAGGGATATAGAAGATCATGGCTACTAATATGAAAAAGAAAACTCAAAGGATCGCGGAAAACAAGGACACGAGACCTAAGGCGATAGCGAAATACGTGAGGATCTCCCCGTATAAGGTAAGAGTCGTGCTCGACCTTATAAGAGGAAAGAGCGTAAACGAAGCGGTCGCGATCCTCGAAAACGTATCCAAAGCGGGAGCGCTTCCCGTAAAGAAAGTCGTCCTTTCGGCGGCGGCGAACGCGGAACACAATCTTTCGATGAATCCCGCGGACCTCAAAGTCGCGGAGTGCTACGCGGATCAGGGGCCGACGCTTAAAAGAATGCAGCCTATGGCTCACGGCAGGGGTTTCAGAATACTGAAAAGGACCAGCCATATCACCGTCGTTCTCGACGTGATGAAGTAAGGAGGACGTTATGGGACAGAAAGTTAATCCACACGGTTTAAGAGTAGGAATAATAAAAGGCTGGAATACGCAGTGGTATGCGGATAAGAAGGAATTCGGCGCATACGTAAAGGAAGACCACGACATAAGGGACTTCATAAAGAACAAATATTACGAATCGGCTATTTCCAAGATACTTATCGAAAGGGCGGCGGGCAAGATCGCGATAACCATCAATACCGCGAGACCGGGCGTTCTTATCGGAAAAGCGGGCGCGGAAATAGAGGTTATGAAGAAAAACCTTTCCAAAATAACGGGCGGCAAGCAGATTTCCGTAAACATCACGGAGATCAAAAAGCCCGACTGCGACGCGCAACTCGTCGCGGAGTCGATCGCCGCTCAACTTGAAAAGAGAGCGTCTTTCAGAAGAAGTATGAAACAGGCTATTTCGAGGTCTATGAGAGCCGGCGTCAAGGGCATAAAGATCATGTGCGGCGGAAGGCTCGACGGAGCGGAAATAGCGAGAAGCGAAACTTATCACGAGGGATCCATCCCCTTGCAGACTCTTCGCGCGGACATCGAATACGGTATAGCGACCGCGCATACCACTTTCGGCGCGATCGGCGTAAAGGTATGGATATATAAGGGCGAGATCCTCGGAGAAATGAGAAGAGAAGGAGGCGAGGCTTAATATGTTGATGCCAAAGAGAGTCAAGAGAAGAAAACAGCACCGCGGCAGAATGACAGGCAAAGTCACCAAAGGCAATAAGATAGCCTACGGCGATTACGCGCTCGTCGCCGACGGATCGGCATGGATCTCTTCCAACCAGATAGAGGCCGCGAGAATCGCGATGACGAGATACGTAAAGCGCGGCGGACAGGTTTGGATAGATATATTCCCGCACAAGCCGATCACGAAGAAACCTGCGGAAACCAGAATGGGATCCGGAAAAGGTTCCGTCGAATATTGGGTCGCGGTCGTAAAGCCGGGCAGAGTCCTGTTTGAAATGGCGGGCGTGGACGAATCGGTCGCGAGAGAGGCTATGCGTCTCGCGGGATACAAACTTCCTATCAAGACGAAGTTTATAAAGAAAGAAAACGCAGAAGGAGTTGAAGGTTAAAATGAAAGCGCAGGAAATTCACGGAATGTCCAACGACGAACTTATAACCAAGTTGGCGGATCTCAAAGAAGAACTCTTTAACCTTCGTTTCCGTCACGCGACCGGTCAACTCGAAAATCCGAACGTAATAAGCGCGACCAAAAAGGATATAGCGAGAGTAAAGACCGAAATGCGCGCGAGAGAGATCGCGAGCGCAAAAGCGGAGGGCTAAAAGATGGAAAGAAATTTGAGAAAAGAAAGAGTCGGGCTCGTGACGTCCGACAAGATGGATAAGACGGTAGTCGTTACCGTCGAGCAGAGAGCGATGCATCCGTTGTATAAAAAGACGGTCGTTTCGTCTAAAAAATACAAGGCTCACGACGAAAACAACGAGTGCGGCGTAGGCGACAAGGTAAGAATAGTCGAAACCAGAAAACTTTCCAAAGACAAGAATTGGAGAGTCGCCGAAATAATAGAAAAGGCTAAATAATATCGGGAGGAGCAGTTAAATGATACAACCACAGACGAGATTGAAAGTGGCTGACAACTCCGGCGCGAAAGAAATAATGTGCATAAGAGTTCTCGGCGGATCTTTCAGAAAGACGGGGAATATCGGCGACGTAATAGTTGCCAGCGTAAAGACGGCTACACCCGGGGGCGCGGTCAAGAAAGGCGACGTCGTAAAAGCGGTAATAGTAAGGAGTTCCAAAGGACTTCGCCGCGGAGACGGAACGCATATCAGATTCGACGATAACGCCGCGGTCATAATCGACAATCAGAAACAGCCGAGAGGCACGCGTATTTTCGGACCTGTCGCGAGAGAACTCCGCGAAAAGGATTATATGAAAATAATATCGCTTGCGCCGGAAGTGCTTTAAGGAGAACGGAATATGAAAGTTAAAAAGAACGATACCGTTTTAGTGATTACCGGAAAAGACGCGGGAAAGACGGGCAAAGTAATTTTCGCCGCTCCCGCGGACAACAAGGTCAAAGTTGACGGTGTAAACGTACAGAAGAGAAGTAAAAAAGCGAGGAGCGCGAACGAAACGAGCGCGATAGTTCCGCAGGTCGGCGCGATCGACGCGTCGAACGTAATGGTGGTATGCCCGAAGTGCGACAAAGCGACGAGAGTCGCGTACAAGATCGTTGACGGCAAGAAGGTAAGAGTCTGCAAGAAGTGCGGCGCGGCGTTAGACAGCGCGCCCGAGGCGAAGAAAGCGGCTAAAAAGGCAGGCGAAGAAAAGACGGCTGCGAAGAAGACCGCGAAAAAAGCGGCGGACGCAGACGCTCCGAAGAAGAGAACCAAAAAGACCGAAAAGGTCGAAGAAACGGCTGAAAAGGCTGAATAAGGAGATAAAAAATGGCAGACAAAAAGACTCAGGTTGCTAAGGAAACTGCAACCGATTCCAAGTATGTTAGCAGAAAGAGAGCGTTGTACGAGCAGGAAGTCGTGCCGTATCTTATGAACAAATTCGGTTATAAGAACGTCAATCAATGCCCGAAACTCGTTAAAATAACGATAAACAACGGCCTCGGCGACAGCAAGGATAACGCGAAGAGCGTACAACTCGCTCAGCAGGAACTTGCGTTAATTGCCGGACAGAAGCCCGTTCTCACGAAGGCTAAAAAGTCGGTCGCGAGTTTCAAAGTCAGAGAAGGGATGAACGTAGGTATCAAAGTAACTTTAAGGCAGGACAGAATGTACGAGTTTTTCGATAAACTCGTTTCCATCGCCCTTCCGAGAGTAAGGGATTTCAGGGGCGTTCCCTCGAAGTCGTTCGACGGCAGAGGAAACTACGCCATGGGCGTCAAGGAACAACTTATTTTCCCCGAGATCCAATACGATCAGGTCGAAAAAGTGAGAGGTTTCGATATTTGCATCGTCACCACCGCCAAAACCGACGAGGAAGCGCGCGAACTTTTAAGGGCTATGGGAATGCCTTTCAAAGCAAATTAAGGAGATACGAAAATGGCAAAAGTCGCAATGATAAATAAACAGAAAAAGACGCCGAAATATCCTACCAGAGGATATACGAGATGCTCTATCTGCGGAAGACCGCACGCCGTTCTCAGAAAATACGGAGTATGCCGTATCTGTTTCAGAGAATTAGCCTACAAAGGGGAAATCCCCGGCGTTAAAAAGGCAAGTTGGTAAGGAGGTTATAAGAAGATGACAGATCCTATTGCAGATATGCTCACGCGCATCAGGAACGCTCTCACCGTCAGACACGAAACGGTCGAGATGCCCGCGTCGAATATGAAGAAAAACATAGCAAAGATACTTCTTGACGAAGGATATATAGCCGGATACGAAGTCGTAGAGGATGGAGTTCAGGGCAAGATCGTCGTCACTTTGAAGTACGGTCCTAAAGGCGAGAGAGTTATAAACGGACTTAAAAGAGTTTCTAAACCCGGACTTCGTATATATTCCGGCTGCGAAGAACTTCCGAAAGTTCTCGGCGGTCTCGGTATAGCGATAGTTTCCACGCCTAAGGGAGTAATGACCGACAAAGAGGCAAGAAAACAGAACCACGGCGGCGAAGTTCTTGCTTACGTCTGGTAAGAGGAGGAACGGAATATGTCAAGAATAGGCAGAGAGCCGGTGAGTTTGCCGGCAGGCGTAACCGTTACCGCGGAAAACGGACTTCTTACCGTAAAGGGACCGAAAGGCGTCCTTACGCAGGACTACGACGCGGCGAATATCTCTTTCGAAATAGAGCCGACCGTAGCGCACGTAAAGAGAGCCAACGACCTCGCGCCCGTCAGGGCTAAACACGGATTATACAGAGCTCTTCTCAAAAATATGGTAGTCGGAGTTACCGACGGCTATGAAAAGGGACTTACCGTGAACGGCGTAGGTTGGAAAGTTTCGCAAAAGGGAAAGGACTTGGATCTTTCCGTAGGTTTCAGCCACAATATAGTTTTCAGCGCGCCCGAAGGGATAACGCTCACCGCGGTTTCCCCGACGGAAATTTCCGTAAAAGGAATAGACAAAGTCGCAGTCGGACAGGTCGCGGCGACCATCAGGGCGATCAGAGAGCCCGAACCTTATCACGGTTACGGTATCGCTTACAAGGGCGAGGTGATCGAGCGTAAGGAAGGCAAGACTGCCGGCAAATAAGGAGTAAAGCGATATGATAACTAAAATAGATAAAAATACAGACAGAAAGAAGAGGCACGCGAGAGTCAGGGCGAAGATAAGCGGCACCGCCGAATGTCCGAGACTGTGCGTGTACAGAAGTCTTGCGAACATCTACGCTCAGATAATCGACGACGTAGCGGGGAATACGTTGGTCGCTTGCTCGACCAAAGAGAAGGCCCTCGCGGGACTTATCGAAGGCAAGAGTAAATCCGAGCAAGCCAAAGTCGTAGGAGAGGAACTCGCCAAAAAGGCGGTCGCCAAAGGAATTGAAAACGTAGTTTTCGACCGCGGCGGATATCTCTATATCGGCAGAGTGCAGGCATTAGCGGACGGCGCCAGAGAAGGCGGCTTGAAATTCTAAGAGGAGGAGCGAAAAATGGCAAAAGAAAATAACAGACCTCAAAGAAGGCAGGATCGCGACGACGGTCTTTGCAAGAAACTTATAGCCGTCAACCGTATTACGAAAGTAGTAAAGGGCGGTCGTAAAATGAGATTTTCCGCGCTCGTCGTAGTAGGCGACGAAAACGGCAAGGTCGGATGCGGCAGCGGAAAGGCGAACGAAGTTCCCGAAGCCATCGAAAAGGCGACCGCGCAGGCGAAAAAAGCCATGCATCCCGTATCCGTCGTTAACGGAACGATCCCGCACTCGGTCATAGCCAAATTCGGAAGAGGACAAATAATCCTTTTACCAGCCGAAGAAGGTACCGGAGTTATAGCGGGCGGTCCCGTCCGCGCGGTAATGGAAGCGGTCGGAATAAAGAATATCAGAACCAAATCTCACGGAACGAGCAATCCTATAAATATGGTCAAAGCCGTTATAGCGGGCCTCGACGAATTAAAGACGGTCGAACAGGTCGCCGCCCTTCGCGGAAAGTCCGCCGAAGAGATTTTAGGTTGAGGAGGAGTTTCAAATGGAAAAGTTGAAAGTAACTCTCGTAAAAAGCACGATAGCGTGTATTCCCAAACAGAAAGCGGTCGTTGCCGCGTTGGGACTCAAAAAAATCAATCAATCGAAGGTTTTTACCGATAGCGCGGCTTTGCAGGGACAACTTGCCCTCGTTTCGCACTTGGTAAAAGTCGAGAAGGCTTAAAGGAGGTCACCATGAGAATAGATACTTTAAGACCTGCGGAAGGTTCGAGAACTTCTAAAAAGAGGCTCGGCAGAGGCATCGGATCGGGCCTCGGTAAGACGAGCGGAAAAGGACATAAAGGACAATGGGCGAGAAGCGGCGGCGGAGTACGCCCCGGTTTCGAGGGCGGTCAGATGCCTCTCACGCGCAGAGTGCCGAAACGCGGCTTTAACAATCATTTCAGAAAGGTTTACGCGGTCGTGAACGTCGGCGATCTCGCAGAGTTCGAGGCGGGCGCGGTAGTCGATCTCGCGGTCCTTTGGGAAAACGGACTTATAAAGGAAGTCAAGAACGCGGTCGGGCTCAAAGTCCTCGGCGACGGCGAATTGAACGTCGCTCTGACCGTAAAGGCTACGAAGTTTTCCGCCAAGGCGAAAGAGGCTATCGAAAAAGCGGGCGGCTCTTGCGAAGTCGAGTGATTTTCCCAAAGTAAGGGAGGTAAAAAATGTTTCAAACGTTGAAAAACGCATTTAAGGTCAAAGAGATAAGGCACAAGATCTACTGGACGCTTTTGTTCCTTCTCGTTTACAGGATAGGTTGTTATATTCCCGTCCCCGGCGTCGGAACGTCTCTTCTGACCGAAACCGATATAAACAATGCGTCTTATCTTAACATAATGAGTATGATGACGGGCGGTTCTTTGCAATACGGAACTCTGTTCGCGATGGGAATCGGACCTTACATCAACGCTTCGATCATAATGCAACTGCTCGCAGTCGCTATACCACCTCTCGAAAGGTTGTCAAAACAAGGCGAGGAAGGAAGAAAGAAGATCGCGCAATATACGCGTTATCTTACGATATTGCTCGCTATAATTCAGTCGGTCGGCATAATTTTGAGTTACGGCAGGTCGAGCATAGAGGCGGGATCCGGAAATCCTACTTTGTCCGCGATACTTGCGGGCGGCGTCGATAACGTAAGCGGCTTTACGACCGCTATGAGTTATATCATAGTCGTACTCTTCTTCACCGCAGGCACCTGCATAACGATGTGGATAGGCGAGAGAATAACCGATTACGGCATATCGAACGGCATATCCCTTCTTATCTTCGCGGGCATACTCGCTACGGCGGGAACGTTCACGATCAACGAAGTGAGGTCGGTATTCGAGGCGGGCTTTAACAGAGAACAACTTTTGAGGTTCTTCGGCTATATCCTTATAATAATAGTGGTATTCGGACTTATCGTCTGGGTGGAACTCGCGGAGAGAAAGATACAGGTACAGTACGCGAAACAGGTAAAGGGCAGAAAGATGTACGGCGGACAATCTACCGTTATTCCTATAAAGGTAAACGCGAACGGCGTTATGCCACTTATATTCGCCTTTTCGATACTGACTTTCCCCGAACTTATAATGACTTTGTTCGGTTGGACGTCGGCTCTCGCTTGGTGGGGCACGTGGCTCGGTTCGACTTCGAGATATCCGTTCTACGCGATAGTTCTGGCGCTGCTTATAGTGTTCTTCGCGTTCTTCTATTCGCAGATACAGTTCAATCCCGAAGACATATCGAAGACGATACAGCAAAACGGCGGATTTATCCCCGGAATAAGACCGGGCAAGCCGACGGCGGACTATCTTAAAAAGATATCGAACAGA